>CAYZYB010000595.1:0-4055 GCA_964481505.1 uncultured Planctomycetaceae bacterium
ACTATGGCGAAATCGCTCTAATCAACGACAAAGACCGCACACTGAAATATCGCTACGGACGTCAGTTCCTGAAGTACGGCGGCCAGCGACTGCTGTCTCCACTGGGATGGTCGAATACGTTCCGCAACTTTGAAGGACACAAACTGGTTTACAGTGGTACCAACTGGGATGCAGACGCCTTCATGATGAGCAGCGTCAATGCGGCCGCTGGCGGAAGCGGTTTCGATATCTCTTCATTGGATTCAGCAGACAACAATCGTAGAATTTCCGGTGTCTACACAACATACAAGGGGTTGGAGCAGTCCAAGCTTGATCTTTACTGGCTGTATTCTGACGAAGACAACGCGAACGTCGCACGGCAGGATGGCAGTCGCCATACACTCGGCATGCGACTGGCGGGAAGTCAGGCGATTAAGGAATGCGATAAAGTTGTCGGAACCTGGAAGTGGGATTTCGAAGGGGCTTATCAGTTCGGCAACGACAACTTTGGGGGAGCTAACCAGGACGTGAGCGCCGGAATGATTGCTGCAGCAGTGGGCTACACCTTTAACGAAGTGAAATGGAGCCCCGGCTTCAACGCCTTCTATTACTGGAGTTCCGGAACTGATGCTGACAGTGGTACCAACAACACGTTCTACACGATGTATCCACTGGGTCACGCATATTGGGGCCTGATCGACAACTTCAGCGGTCAGAACCTTCAGGATGTTGGCGTCACGTTATCCGCGAAGCCTCACAAGAAGCTCTCTGTCGCGATGACGTATCATCATTTCCAGAAATCCAACGACGACGACAACGTCTATAACATCGTCGGTGCACCGATTGGCGTACCCAACGGTGACGGGGATCTGGGCGACGAACTTGATCTTCTTGCAACAATTCCCGTTACGAAAAACTTCAATGTTCAGGCGGGATACTTCTGGTTCTTCTATGGCGGAGCTCTCCCCGGTCGTGAAGATGCTCGGCAATTCTACCTACAGACAACCTGGAAGTTCTAAGAGACTGTTGAAGAATGAATCCGGACTCTCCAGGGTAGCCGCCCATTTTGGATTTGGGTTTCGGCAGTTTGGAAAATGTCCGCTGAAAAGAGTGACGGGTTCGCCTGCGGAAGATCTTCTTCCGCAGGCGAACCTTCAGCTTTTGGCAGAAGAAACCGTCATATCTTTAGTTCGGCAGGAAGAAAAAGCGTGTGCTGAATCGCGCCAACTGTCGCCATGGAAGGTCAGCCCGATTACCGGGCAATGTTCTCTGCAGCCAGAGCAGACGAAGTCCGGCAGGCATTGCAGACGCACGCTCAGAAATTCGTTTTCCGTAAGACCATTTCAGCACTTTCTGCCACTGGAATCGAAGGAATCAGTGCCTGGACAGGAACTCAGCTTGTCGCTTCGTGCGGGAAATCAGACGCTACACCTATGGCTGACATGTCATTCCGTCCGCGCGTCTGATCTGCACGATCATGAATCTCCTGTTCCGAGTCCTCTACGCTCAGAAATGCACCAGCACCCACCATATGCTGGCGATGGATGCGTTGCGTTATTTGCGAGTGCATCGGTCTAAAGACTGGAGCCGACTGTTTTTGTCGGAGATACAACTCTTCACAGATGGCTCAAAGGCTCCCGATAAAAAGTTCAAAGACTTTCGTAACCACGTTCTGCACGTGAGTGACAACTTTTGGGGAGGAGCCGTCCCGACGGCCGAAGTTTGGTACGCCCGGCTTGTCGAACAGCTGAAAGCCAAAGACTGGCGTCGCGCCGTTTATTGTGCGGGAGTTCTGACACATTACGTCACCGATCCGCTGATGCCACTGCACACGGGACAAACGGAAGACGAAGCTCAGGTCCACAAATTCATTGAATGGGGCACGACAAAGATCTACCAGAATCTGGTTTACACTCACGAAACCGGCCGCGTGCTGCAGAACTGGAAGCCGCCGGAAAATGTCACTTCCGAAGACTGGCTGCCGCTGCTGATCATCGAAGGTGCCAAGGTTGCTCACACCCACTACGACGTGCTGATCGATCATTACGATCCTGCGATTGGGCGAGACAATCCCGGCGAAGGATTCGACGACACCTGCCGCGCAAGCGTTTCGACCTTGCTGGGCTGGGCGATCAAAACGATTGCATTTGTGCTGGATCAGGCCATCATCGAAAGCGGTGTGGAACCTCCGAAACGCAGACTGGGCGTAGCCACGATTCTGTCGGGACTCTCAACACCACTCTTCTGGATCACTCGAAAACTGGCCGACCGCAAAGACCGCGAAGCCGTAGCAGCGATCTGGGAAGAGCTACAGGCCACCGGCAAAGTCATCGACACTCTGCCGGAAGACGAGAGCGTTGTCCGCGCCGCCTATGCCGAAGAAGTACTGGGAGTTCCCGTGCAGGAACTCGATCGCGTTCCTGTTCGCCGTGCTGGTCTAAAATGGACGCCCGACGACTCACCAAACGTCAGTACAAAGCGCAAGACCAAGTCCGCTCCACGACCGCCCCGTTTTCACCTCGAACTGGATAGCCCGGTCGTCGACGCACCTTCTATCGGCCCTAAGACCGCGTCTCGACTTCATCAAATAGAAATCCACACCGTCGAACAGCTCGTCGACGCCAACGTGGATGATGCAACCGATCAGCTGGACCAGGGCTGGATTTCCATGGACGTCTTTCAGCGATGGCAGGAACAGTCTGTCCTTATGTGCCGCGTGCCCGGCCTGCGAGGACACGACGCGCAGTTACTGGTCGCGATCGGCATTACGCGCCCGGAAGAATTACGGGACGCGGATCCCGAAGAACTGCTGCAGGCGATTCTGGATTTCGCGGCAACGCGTGAGGGCGAACGCATCATTCGCGAAAGCCACCCGCCCAACATGACGGAAATCCACCGCTGGCAGAGGTTCACTGAAAGTTCGCGAACACTCCGCGCGGCTTAGGACTTCCCGGAAACAACATCCCGATTCGCATTCGAAGCAGGGACAGTTCCTGCTGGCCACTGTTCGGTAAATCGGCCAGCAGGCCCCTTGTTTTTTCCGAGAAGGATGATGAATAACTTCGAAGCAGCGATAGCGTGTAGCTGCGGTCGTCGCTTCGTGACTATGAAAACGTGGGTAAGCCAAGGCAGGCACCGAGCCGACGCAATCCCATTAAGAACTTTCCAGTTCGTCTGCGACGACTTTCCAGTTGGCATACGCCGGTCATTTCAAGCCGATTTACCCGCGGAACATTTTGGCGCGTTGCTGCTGCATTTCGTAGGTGAACTGCATGATGTCGAAGGCATTGAGTTCGCAAAGCAGCTTGGTGACTTTCGCGTGAGTTTCGTCGTCGAGACTCTCTTCGACATCTTTCATCACAGTGACAAGCTGAGCTTCCTGGTCTGCGATTTCTTTGTCAGAAATAACGCCATCCGCGAACGCTCGCACAAAACTCTCCAACTGTTTGGCGTAGTCATCGATGAGTGGTTCGTTGGTGTCAGGATCGATCCAGCTTTTGCGGGCCATTGTTATTGCTTTCGATGTGAACTGAGTTTTTTATGGAATAGAGTTGTCGTTGATTTATTTTCCGAAATCGAACGCTAAAGCTGTTCGACAAGATGTCTCATTTTGGTCAGCTGCTGCTGCAATTGAGAGCGCCCTCCCTCGGAATCCAGAGCCTCCCGCCATTCGGAGTTCAGGAAATCCATCTGAGTACACTCCAGAACTGCGGCGACTTCTTGCATGTCCTTTTCCAGCCCCTGAGCCGAAGGAATGAACTCACTGAGCGACTGTTCGATATCTTCTTTTGTGACCGTTGTCCGGCCGTCGACCAATGCGACACGCCGAGCCGTCAAGACCACGCTTTCGATATCGGCGCCGCTGAGTTCTTTGTGACGATCGTCCAGAGTGATGGCGTCCAGGTCGATGGCGACGTCGTTCTTTCGTCCCATCACTTTAAACATCTCACGGATTTCTGGTTCGTTATCCGGATAGAATAACGGAATATGAACTTCGGCGCGGCCCTGACGCTTCAGGTCGATCGGCAGCAGGTCAGGGCGGCACGTCAGCAGCATCCACATGATGCGACCACGGT
>CAYZYB010000596.1:0-4044 GCA_964481505.1 uncultured Planctomycetaceae bacterium
CCATTTCAAAGGCAACAATCTGCTACCGCACCCAATCGACCGGGATACAGCTGACAGAGTGTTTTTGCAGTGTGAGATCGCCCTTGTTGTCAGCAATGCTGGTCGCCACAATGCGAAGTCCGGAACTCGCCGTGTTGAATGAGGATTTTGATGCAAATCGTGGTAGTCATTTTTCCGGAGTGCGTGCTGCCTTATTCTATGCCTGCTTGTTGCCTTGAATATACAAGTTCACTCGCCTTCCTGACAACGCAGTGGAGTTCCGGGATCTTCGGCGGAGTCATCGGCGCTTTGCTTTCTGCCGTTGCGTTCCTGTGGCTGATGCGGCGCAACGTATCCTCAACGCCGAAGCAGGTTTCAGGCCATTCTTCGAATAACAATGTAGAAGATTTACAGGAGCTTAGCGGGAGGCTGGAACAGCAGATCCTGCAGCGACAACGCGTCGAGCGACAGCTTCACGAAAGCGAATTGCGTTATCGCACAATCGTCGAAGACCAGACGGAAATGGTTCTTCAATTCACGCTCGATGGGACGGTCCTGTTCGGTAACAAGGCGTTTCGAGATCGAAACGGTCTTGGAGACGAAGTCGCGAAGGACTTCAACTGTTTCTCGGTGGTGCACCCGGACGATCGTGATCGCATTATTCGGCTGGTAGCGTCCGCCGATATTGATGAGCCTTTTGCGATGGACGTTGTGCGTGTTGTTCGCCCGAACGGTGAAATCGACTGGTGCGAATGGCGTGGTCGCTCGCTATTCGACGCTGACGGTAATCACTTTGGATTTCAGGCTGTTGGCAGAGTGGTAACAGAACTGGTCGAGGCGCGCGACCGGATCGCAGCGAGCGAACTCCATTATCGTTCGATCATCGAAGATCTGCATGAGATGATCATTCGTTTCGACGCGAAGGGAACCATTACGTTTGCCAACAGCGCCTATCATCGCGACTCGGGGCGAAATGTCGACGAAATTATCGGAAGCTCGTGCTTTGAGCGAATCCATCCTGACGATGTCTCAAAGGCTCGCGAACTCGTCACACAGAGCAGCTTCGAGAACCCGATTGCTCAGATGGTCGTACGTGTTGTGCAGAGCGATGGAGCAATTGTGTGGCAGGATTGGAACGGCCGCGCGATCTTTGATGATGACAAACAACTACTCTGCTATCAGCTGGTTGGACGCGATATCACCCGACTCAGAAAGGCGCAGGAACACCTTCAGGAGAAAGAGCGAGAGTTGGCACATTTGGCTCGAGTGTCAGCATTGGGTGAAATGGTGGCCGGTATTTCCCACGAATTGAATCAGCCACTGGCCACAATTTCAAATTTCAGCTCTGCGTCGGCGCTGGTGCTTGAGAAAGAAATTCTGGAGACGAGCGACAAAGCAAAGTTAAAGGATTGGGGACAGCGTATCCATACACAAACAGATCGCATCACCGCAATCATCCAGCGGCTGCGGCGATTCGGTCGACCTGGCAGCGATCGAGAGTGCTTTCCCATTGTTGCCGCTGTCAATGAGGCATTGCTGGTGACGCACGCTACAGTTGGGCAGTCGATGACGATTCGATCTATGGATGACAGGGAAAAGTTACCGCAGATTTGCGGCGACCGAATCCAGATCGAACAGGTCCTTGTGAATCTGATACAGAATGCCGCTGACGCCATGCAGGAAGTTCCGCAGAAACATCGACTGATGTGCATCGACGCCATTCACCAGGGAGATTTCTTAACTGTTAGCGTAACCGACAACGGTCCCGGTGTTTCACCGGAAATGGCGACAAGGATCTTCGAAAGCTTCGTAACATCCAGGGACACGGGCATGGGAATCGGGCTCGCTATCAGCCGTTCAATTGTGGAAGCTCACGGCGGCACCATCCGAGCCGTCACAGATTCAAACGGCGGCAGAATTGAATTTTCACTTCCAATCGGAGACGATCAGTCGTGATGGCTGCAACACCTATAATCTATATCGTCGATGACAACGCAGACGCTCGAGAGTCCGCTCAGGCCCTCCTGACTGAGATGGACCTTCGGACCCAGTCGTTTTGCTCTGCGGAGGAATTTTTGAGAGCTTATAGCGGCTATCGCCCTGCCTGCCTTTTGACCGATCATCGAATGCTGGGAATGACGGGGGTAGAACTGCTCGAACAACTGCGTCGTGGCGGTGTCTCGTTATCTGTCGTTGTGGTGACGGCGTTCGCCGATACCGAACTAACGGTACGAGCGATTCGGAGTGGCGCTGTGACGTTACTGGAAAAGCCATATTCCAGGGAATCGCTGTCGAACGCGATCGAACAGGCTCTTGAAGAAGACCGTGACAAACACGCCGACGAAACACGGCTGCTGCAGATTCGTGAGCGATTGAATTCGCTGACGGATAGTGAGAGAGATGTTCTGAAGCTGATTATTCAAGGGCAGCCGAATAAGGTGACCGCCCGAACGCTGAACCTCAGTGTGCGTACGGTAGAAAGTCGCCGCAGCAGCATCTTCGAAAAGATGGGCGTCGGCTCGGTTGCAGAAGTTGTTCAGTTGGTGATGATTGGCTGTCCAGAGTTGCATTGAAAAATTGCCGAGTGGCCGCTCACGACTCATCTGTTCCAAACGTTTCACTCCCGACGTCAGACAAAGAATCTATGACTCTTATCATGGCGCGCTCCCTCGTCGCTGTCATACTAATCCTGTCAGCGGTTGCAGCATCCGCCAGGGCTGCTCAGAGACCGAACGTGTTGTTCATCGCCGTCGATGATCTGTCGACAGCCTTGTCATGCTACGGAGACATTCTGGCGAAGACCCCGCACATCGATCGCCTGGCGGCGACGGGAGTGCGGTTTGATCGAGCGTACAATCAGATTCCACTTTGCAATCCGACCAGAGCCTCAGTGATGACCGGTCTTCGGCCCGATCAGATCAAGGTCTACGATCTGGACCGTCATTTTCGCGACGAAGTGCCGGACGTCGTCACGCTGTCTCAGGCCTTTCAGAACGCGGGCTATTTCTCCGCTCGCGTTGGAAAAATCTATCACTACAACGTTCCCGCATCCATCGGCACGGACGGATTCGACGATCCGCCGTCGTGGAATCAGACGATAAACCCCAAAGGTCGCGACAAAACAGACGAAGCGCTTGTGTTTAACGCAGAACCGCACAGAAAGATCAGCGGCGCTCTCAGTTGGCTTGCGGCAGACGGTGCAGACGAAGAACAAACCGACGGCATGATTGCTTCCGAAGCGATTCAACTGATGCGACGGAAACGCAACGAGCCATTCTTTCTTGGTGTTGGGTTCTTTCGACCACACACACCCTACGTGGCGCCGAAAAAATACTTCGATATGTATCCGCTTGATCAGATTCGACTGCCATTCTCGCCCGAAAACGATCGCGATGACATTCCGACGGCGGCCTTCGCTCACAACTGTCCGGTTCCCAACTACAGCCTCCCGGAACCCATTCTGAAGCAGGCCGTACAGGCATACTACGCCTGCGTTTCCTTCATCGACGCTCAGGTCGGACGGCTGCTGGATGAACTGGAACGATCAGGGTTGGCGAAGAATACGATCGTCGTCTTTTGGAGTGACCATGGCTATCACCTCGGTGAACACAATGGAGTCTGGCAAAAGCGGACGCTCTTCGAACAGGGAGCACGAACGCCGCTGATTATCCGCGCTCCTGGACGCCGAGGCAATGGGCAGTCGTGCCGTCGTATTGTGGAGTTCGTCGACATCTACCCGACGCTGACCAGCCTTGCCGGCGTTCCATCGCCTGAAAATCTTGCCGGGCGAGATCTTTCGCCGCTGTTGGATGAACCGTTAACCAATTGGAACGGCCTCGCGGTCACTCAGGTTCTTCGCCCGCAGGACGAACGATTCGAAACGATGGTGATGGGGTGCAGCATTCGCACAGATCGCTGGCGATACACCGAATGGGCCGACGGCGAGAAGGGCGTCGAGCTCTACGATCATCACGCCGATCCTCAGGAATTCAACAACCTTGCGATCAAGCCGGACGCAGCGGCGGCGGCCGTTATTCGAAAGCTTCAGCCCAAACTTCGCAGGAG
>CAYZYB010000597.1:0-4040 GCA_964481505.1 uncultured Planctomycetaceae bacterium
CCACGAAAACTTTGCGACTCGGCCACCGCTGGGCCCAAAGTCTCCGAAGCGTTTGTTGCCCATCACCTTGCTACAACGCAGCAGATCGCCGTTCTCAAGAATGAAGACGGAATTTGCCGGCGGATGTTGGTCTTTCCACTGATGCACGGCTTCGCCCTGCATGTTCAGCAAGTACGTGTAGTCGTTGCCCAATGGCGTGAACAGCGAAAAACCAGGCCAAGCACCCTGGCTGTTCATGATCAACCCGCGACTGGCTACCGGGCCGGCTTTCGCCTGGCCATCTTGTGCGTGAGCGACCTGAGTCGCGGCGATCGCCGCGATCGCGGTGACCATACTAAGGACGGGCCGCATCGAAAAGAAACGTATCATCATTGGTCCTTTTGCTCGCTGAAGGCCGGCGCCGCTACCTGTCATAAAACCCGGCAGCACTGCATAGCACATTACCGCAACATCAGTCGGTCGAGCAATTTTGGCAGTAAACTGACAAAAAGTCACTTCGCGCGGCGGTGTCTGCCAGCCTCAATTTCCAGGAATGATGAAACATTACGGGGAGGTGGCCTGTCTTCGCCGGATTTTCTTCTATTTTCTTGTCCAGGCTCTTTAATGCGCTGTAATGGATACCCTGGACGCCGCGTCCGTAGTTCGCCAGGATCGGTCAGGCAGGGAGGCGCTGAATCTGGTGCGTGAGTTTCCTTCAGCGTTTCGTCCCTGATCTCACTTTTGCTTTTTGCGTGGCTTTCCCAAAGCGCGTCGACAGTTGGCTGCTTTGAATTGGCCTGAAAACACGAATCTATGAAACCTGAGATCTCAGTCGAAACGAACGACGTGCCCGTCCTGCCGTTGGTCACAAAAACACCCCTACTGTGCGAAGGCGATGTCGAATCGAAGCGCCAGGAAATTCTGGACTACTTTCACGACACCTTCACATTGTACGAGAGCATTTTTGAATGCCTGGCCAGTGAAGAATCGTACTACACGTCCGCCAATCCGCTGCGACATCCGCTGATCTTCTATTACGGCCACACGGCCGTCTTCTTCATCAACAAGTTGAATGTCGCGAAACTGATTGATGAACGAATTGACCCGCACATCGAATCGACTGTCGCCATTGGCGTCGACGAAATGTCGTGGGACGACTTAAACGATGGCCGGTACGAATGGCCGACTCCGGCTGAAGTCAAAGCGTACCGTGACAAGACGCGAGCGATCGTGGACCGGTTTATTCGCGAGTGTGATTTTCAAATGCCGATCGACTGGCAAAGCCCGATGTGGATCGTGCTGATGGCCATCGAACATGAACGGATTCATTTGGAAACAACGTCCGTACTAATTCGTGAACTGCCGCTGAACCTTGTGAAGCCTCACCCGGTCTGGGGAAACATCTGCCAGCAATCCGGCCCCGCGCCGGTCAACGAATTGATCGCCGTACTGGGTGGCACCGTCGAACTCGGAAAGTCGCAAACCAACGAGCTCTACGGTTGGGACAACGAATACGGGTACTCATCGCAGGAAATTCAATCGTTTTCTGCGTCGAAATTTCTGGTGTCCAACCAGGAGTTCCTCGAGTTCGTTCAAGCGGATGGCTATTCGACCAAAAAATTCTGGTCCGAAGAAGGCTGGGAATGGGCGTCCTATCGACAGGCGAAATGTCCGGTCTTTTGGGTTGCTGACGGCGATTCAAAGCATGCCAACAACGACACGGAGGCCTATCGCTACCGGTCGATGCTGGACGTTGTCGACATGCCCTGGAACTGGCCTGCTGAAATCAATTACCACGAAGCCAAGGCTTTTTGTAATTGGAAGTCGGATGTCACCGGGCGACATTTCCGCATGCCGACTGAAGCGGAATGGCATCAGTTGCGAGCATCCGTCGATACCGATCAGCCTTATTGGAAGCAGGCTCCGGGCAACGTCAATTTAGAATTTGAGATGTCGCCAGCCCCGGTGGACCGGCACGAATTCCACGACGGTTTTCATGATGTGATTGGCAACGTCTGGCAGTGGACGGAAACGGCTATCGATGCCTTCGATGGCTTCAAAGTCCACCCGATGTACGATGATTTTTCTGCACCCACCTTCGACGGAAAGCATCATCTGTTTAAGGGCGGCTGCTGGATTTCGACCGGCAACTACGCCATCAAGGATTCTCGCTACGCGTTTCGGCGGCATTTCTTCCAGCATTCCGGCCTCCGTTATGTCGAAGCAGAACCATTGCCCGTTGCCGACGTCAATGTTTACGAAACCGACCAGATGGTTTCGCGCTACATTGAAATGCACTACGGCGAAGCTCAACTGAACGTGCCGAATTTTCCCGTCGCGTGCGTCGATGAAATTGCAAAACGATTGCCTGGACGAACCACGGAACGAGCATTAGACCTGGGCTGTGCGACGGCTCGGTCATCTTTTGAACTGGCCAAACGTTTTGACCACGTTGATGCTGTCGACTTTTCCGTGAGACTTATTGAAGCCCCGGTCAACCTGCAGAAAACCGGCAAGCAACGGTATTCGGTCACCGACGAAGGCGAATTACAATCACTGCGTGAAATCCGGCTGGAAGACTTCGACGGGTATGTAGAAGTCAAAGACAAGATTTCATTCATGCAGGGCGATGCCTGCAATCTGATCGCCAAGTACACCGACTATGACCTTGTGTTTGCTGGCAACCTGATCGACCGCTTGTATGACCCGACTGCGTTTTTGAAGTTAATCAAGACACGCATTCGCCCGGGTGGCCTGCTTGTTTTGGCCTCACCGTTCACATGGCTGGAAGAACACACGCCTCGCGAAAAATGGCTGGGCGGCTTCAAGAACGCAATGGGGGAGAACTTCACATCGTTGGACGGCATGGCCGAAGTACTGGCCCCTGACTTCGTTTTGCTGGATAAGCCTCTCGATGTTCCCTTCGTGATTCGCGAAACTCGCCGCAAGTTTCAGCACGGTATTTCTGTGTTGACGATTTGGGAAAACCGATCGACGGACTAAATACAACCTCGTGAAACAGAGAACGTATATGGGTGGCCGGGGTTGGAACGAGGCACGAGTGAAACCCCGGGCCAGGACAGTTCAAAAGGAGCTTCGCAAGCTCAGTCCAACCCTGGTCACCCAAAAACAACCTGCTCTTGTTTTCGTGAGGAGTCATTTAGGGATGAGCAATGACAGTTGAACAACGTGCGGACGTGAGGTTTCTTTCTGAACTGTACGCCGCGGAAGGGCCGGACGACGTTTTGCTGGCCGAATACCCGTCGTCCAACAGCGACGAAACACGGTTCAGGAACCCGTCGAAGTTCATCATCCACGATCCCTTCCCGCCTCCGCGCCCGGAATTGATGAAGGTGTTGGGGCCTCATCATTTGATGTGCGGCTGGGGAAACCGGATGCCAGTTTGTTCTGAAGTACCGCCTCCGCGAGAACTGACGGAACACTGGAAACGCGGATTCGGTGACGATGCCGTCCCGGTGTGGCAGGCGTTTGACTTCGAAGATGGCTCGACAGATTCATCGGCGGCAGATTCCGCCAACCAGCACGGGGCCAGCGAACCTGCTCGGCGATTCCACACGCTGTTTCCGCACGAATCGATTCCGGCAGACTGCCAGGTGGTTGACCCAACCGTCAATTACGGCCTTCATTGCAAATCCGTGATCGAAAAGATCGATTGCAGCCAGGCTGACGTTTTGGATGCGGTCGCAATTCCGTGCCTGGTCAAGCTGAGTCACGGTTATGCGGGGTTGGGCAATTTCTTTGTTCGCGACGAGGCAGAAGAAGCGGTCATGCGCCGGCAGCTCGACATGTGGCCCGGTGCGAAGACGGTAGTCAATTCGATCATCAAAGACATTTGCGGTGACTTTGGAGTCCAGTTTTTCTTGACCGGCGATGGTTCGCCGATTTGGTTGGGAGTCACAGAACAACACTTCGATGAGAACCGGAAGTGGTCGGGAGGTTCGTTTTCTGCAGACCTTCAGCAGCAACTACTAGCTGACGCACAACCAATCATCAAAGCCACCGCACGCCATCTGCACACGTGCGGATACGTTGGTGTCGTC
>CAYZYB010000598.1:0-4020 GCA_964481505.1 uncultured Planctomycetaceae bacterium
GAGCAGAACAGGCCAGAGGACGGCGTGTGGGAATTCGGAAGATGGGTTCGAGACTCATCGCTCGAACGTCGTGACGACAATTCGCCCGGTTACCTGACCTGGAGATACTGCCCCAGGCTCGAAGAAAAATTTCACGCGAAATATGGTGGTGAAAGCTCAGCCGGCTACGCGAAGAGTCGGCCGGAGGTTTTCGATGATGACCGCGAATGATCCTTGAGGTTTCGCCCCAGGGCAGGTAACCGGGCGGCTCGTCAACGCTGCTTCGATTTTAATTCTGAACGCAGGCTGGCAGCCACATTGGTGTCTAGGCCTCCTTCCACATCAATGTCAGACTTGCAACAGTTGGAGTTTTCTACTGGAGAGCGGCCGAAGTCCGGGCGTCCGAAAAGTGACCGGCCAGGTGAGCGAAGAGGCGTTCCAACAGCACATCCTCTTGCATCACTTGAACCTGCAATGCTTCCGCGGTCACGTTTTCACCTGTGACTTTTTCAGACGAAGTGTGGCTCGGAGCTTTAACCTGTTCGACAGCGTTGTCGACATCATCTCTGTCTTCTTCCGCGATAGGACTGACCGTCTGTTGCCTTGTGGCTGGCTGCTCCTGAGTATCGTTTATTTGGTCAGTGAGAGGCGAAAGGTCCGGCGAGATTTCTTCGAGGATTGAGTCGGTGTCGCCATCCGTTTCGACATCCACGAATGACAACTCGATAGCAGAAAGTTCGATTCCAGATCGTTCAATGAAAGAAGAGGGCCGTTCGGCTACTGACGTCACGGGAACGGCTTCTGCATTGGCGTCAGCTACCAGCGTCACCGGAACAGTTTCCTGTGACTGCTCAAACAGAGCGGCCGGTTGTACCGGCTCCGGGACCGTGGTGACGTTGGCCGAGAGGTTTGTCACAGGCTGGCTGGTGAATATCTGATCGATTTCTGTGGGCGAGGCTTCTGAGACCTCTTCATCCGGATATTCGTGAGTTTCGTCCCCTAGCTCATAGTCAGACACGCCCAATGAGTCGGCGCTGAGCAGTGCGCGAGACGGCAGAGTTTCGCACGCATGAATTCGCTGGGAGCGATTCAATGCCGCGAAACGGCGAACTGGAGTAGCAAACCGGTTTCGAAAAAAGTGAACCAATCGCATGATAGGGCCTCAGGAGTTTCATTAAACGGCTGGGTTTCGAACTGGCCTTCGTTTTCCTCGCGGGCACGTATGAGATGCTGTCACCGGCACAGCGCTTACCTTGAAGTTTTGAAAAAAATTCAATTGTGCGGTATCCAACAGGGCGATCATTTGTTGAGTGCAACCGCAGAGTGTGCTGCATCCGGCATCGCAGCCACTGTTTGGCTGCTCCGGCGTTCATTCACGGAATTGAAGCTAAGGCCGTTTCGAGCAATTCCTCGGGTAAGACCCGCTCACCGCGCGATGTCAAATTGTTAGGTAAGGCTGAGGAGAGGAACAATGGCGACGCTGGAAACGAATTTTGGAGCTCAATGTACTGAGGTAAGCGAATTGCCTCGTGACGCCTGGCAGGTAGAGATCGAACGACTCTACACCGATCGTAGCCGGGAACTGGCCCGATCGTTCATGAGGATCTCTCGTGATACTGAACTCGCACACGATACATTGCACGAGAGCGTCGCGAGTTTGTTGCAGCAATCGCCTGGTGGCGTGAAATCATCGGTCGTATGGTTAAGGCAAGTTGGTACGAACCGGCTGTCCGACCATTTCCGAAAGCAAACGCGACGCTCGACCGTCTCATTGAGTCCGGCTCATTCAAAACCTTCGTCGCTGTCGTCTCATGAGACTCACAACGATGACCGGCGCCAACAGGTTCACTCAGCCTTGAAGCGGGGCTCTGCGAGCAGGATCGCGTCGCGTTTGTGGCACGTTACGGACTGGACTGGTCGGCAAAGAAGCTTGCCTTCGTCCACGAAGAAAAGTCCCGAAATGTTGTCGGGGCCGCTATCTCAGAAGAATAAACAATCACTCGTTACCCGAGTTTCCACCCATAAAATCGGAAAGGTTACGCAATGAAACCTCGCAATCTCTTCATCCTGACCGCAGTGCTGATGACCCCTGTGGTGGCTTTGCGGCTTAATTCACACGAAACAGTTGCGGATCAGATACCAGGACCTCCCCCGGTACGAACTGAAACCGCAACTTTGGCAGGAGGCTGCTTTTGGTGCATGGAAGCACCGTTTGAAAAACTCCCCGGTGTTATTTCGGTTGTATCCGGTTACACGGGCGGGCACGTGGAGAACCCAACTTATCAACAGGTCTGCGGCCATCAAACGGGGCATGTGGAAGCCGTGCAGGTTGTCTTTGATCCGGACCGGATCCGCTATTCAGACGTGTTGCAGGTATTCTGGCGGCAGGTCGACCCGACGGATGGCGGAGGCCAGTTTGTCGACCGGGGACCAACCTATGTTTCCGCCATCTTCGTAAACGACGATCAACAACGAATGCTGGCAGAAGAATCGCGGGCCGCACTGGAGGCATCCGGGCGATTCGATGAACCGATCGTGACGCCGATTCGAGAGGCTATGACGTTCTACCCAGCGGAAGACTATCACCAGAACTACTACAAAAAGAGCCCGATTAAGTACTCACTTTACCGCAACGGCAGTGGTCGCGATCAGTTTATTGACCTCGCCTGGGGTGATGACCGGCAATACGAGCCGGAGCCTGTTCAGAAGCTGGTGTATCGAAAACCGTCAGACAAACGAATTCGGCAACAACTCACCGCACTGCAATACCGGGTGACTCAACAGGATGCCACAGAACCCGCCTTCAGCAACGACTACTGGAACAACAGCAAAGCTGGTATTTATGTCGATGTCGTGACCGGAGAACCCTTGTTTAGTTCGTTGGACAAATACAAATCCGGTACAGGGTGGCCATCGTTCACGCGTCCGATTTCGGCGGACAGTCTTATTGAAAAGACGGACTACAAATTGTTGTTGCCCAGAACGGAAGTTCGTTCCAAAGTCGGCGATTCTCACCTCGGTCATGTGTTCAGTGACGGACCAGCGCCAACTGGTCGCCGATACTGCATTAATTCCGCGTCGCTGAAGTTTGTTCCGAAGGAAAAACTGCAGGCTGAGGGCTACGATCGGTTTTTGGCTTTGTTTTCGCAAACCGATTCGTGAGTGAACAATGGAAATCGGCCGGTATTCGGCCGGGCTGAGTGATCAATTCCCGCGGTGTGGTTCTGCCGCGGGCTCACTCGCCTCGGCCATCTTTATTTCTGCTCGGCTTTTACGGGAACAAGTTCGGCAATGCTCATGTCGCCCACGCCGCTACGTCCAATCCGGCACCTCACTTCGACTTCGCATTCGTCACCGTCTTTTATGCGAAAATTCGCCAGTTGTTCCCCCTTCATCCGAGCAAGAATACGATTGCCTTCGCGACGGATTTCGACTCCGTGCAGTTCAACCTCTTCCGGCTTCACTTTGCCAAATCGATGAGACTTTAATGGGGTGCTGTCATCGTTCGCAGAATAGTACTCTGCGAGCCCATTCATCAGAACGATTCTACCGCCATCGGAAGCGTTCGAAGGAGTGACTCTTATTTGGAATTCACTCTCATCGGTTTCCAGATACACCGTAAACAGCAAACTGACGTTGGTGATTCCGGACTTGGTTCGCAAGGGAAACTTAAGGTTTGCCGTTTCGGCGCCCACGAACAGCGGAGTGCCACCGGGACTTTCCGGAGTCCAGATTCCGTTCTGCAGAACCACTTGCCCGAGCAATTGATTGCCGTCGAACAACGGCGTGGGAAAGCTCTTCCGTTCCCACTTCGTGTCGCCGGGGTGCGAATTCGATTGTCCCTGAGAATTCGCACTGCCGCTATTAGATGAGGTCGAGAAAAAATCCGTCATCGGCCCCGATAAAGCGATAGCAGCAATGCCGACCAACATGAAACCTCCAGCGACCAACCACCGGCGCCGCCGACGAACACCGACGGGGCCTGCGGGATCGTCTACAGTGCCTTCCGGACTGCCGGCGGCTCTGCTCTGAGGCTTACTT
>CAYZYB010000599.1:0-4019 GCA_964481505.1 uncultured Planctomycetaceae bacterium
TGATGACGGTCGTGAATTCGCTGCGAGCGATATCAAAGCGTTTGCTGCCAAAGAAGTTTTTGGCCAGCAGATACTGAATTTCTGCCTTCAGCGCGACATCGACTGTGGCCGCTTCACTGTTTTTGATCAACCACGATCGCAAGGTGTCTTCAACGTTGTTGTGGTTCTCGTCGCCCCCAGCGGCCATCATGTTTTTACAGACGAACACCAGTAGATCGACGGGGACTTCATCGCGATTTGCATCGAAGAGTGCTTTGTGAGCGACATAGGTATCCAGTGCCAATCGTTCGTCACCGAGTCGCAGGTACAGTGCTGCCTGCAGCAGTGGAGCGATGGGGCTGTTTTCGTCGATTGTCAGGCCGACCGTTCCCAAACGTGTATAACATTGACCGATCATTGATCGGCCCTGTTCTTTGCGACGATCGTCGGTTGATGTCAGATTTTCCAGCATGCCCGTCAACAGTGTCGCAGCGATACTGTAGTCCTGACGTTTGATCGCATTCTGCGCAAAGGGCATCAACTGGTCCCAGCGACGTGAATCAGGGGGAACCCACCGAGTCACATTCTGCCACGCCAAAGCACGCTGTATCGGCGGACGAGCATCAGGTGCTTCGCTTTCCAGCAGGATCAATTCGGCCTGAGCGGACGGCCAGTCGAGGCGGAGGTTTCGGATGGCTCGTGCTACGCGCTGGATGTTTTTCGGATCGTTTTCCTGCTCTTTGTCGGCCCGATAGTCCGCCTGGCTGGTGCGGTAATTGTAGAGCATATGATGCAGGCTCCACGGTTCAACATCCCACGTTTTGAACGGCCGTTGCTGTGATCGTTTCAGTGTTTCCGCCAGAGTGTTTTCGAACGCATCCAGGTTACCGATTTGCAAATAACTGTCGGCAAGCCACATGGCGTAGCGTCCGTGGTAGTCTGTGTCTCTGGCGAAGAAATCTGCGGCGAAGGCAATCTTCTGCTGCGTATTTTCGATCTGCTTAAACAATCGAGTGGCTGATTCGCGAGCTTCTGCGGGGTTTACGTCCTGCGCGGCGACCTCCTTCCATACGGCGATGGCCTCGTCCGGCTGTTCCAGTTTTTGAAACACGTCGCCGATGCCTGTCATGTTTCCATAATCAGGGCCATGTGCCTGTTGTGATTTTCGACAATAGTCGATCGCTTTGCGGGCGAGATCCGCATCTTTGTTTTTGTCGGCTGCCATCGCAAGGCGTCGCCAGACATCAGAATTGTTTTCCGTGGGGGCAACAGACATCATTGCCAGCGCCGCTTCTTTGGCAACTTCGGGCAGCCCGTAGTCTGTGGCGGACTGCAAATAAGCCAAACGGTAGTCGAAGCGATCCGGAAATATCTGCACAAGTCGGCCGAAGTACGTAGCCGCCGAAGAGCGTTGATCTCGCGGAGCGTAATGCTGATGGTAAAAGCCATGATCCCGCAGAACGTATGTCCTGAGTTCGTCATTCATCGTGTTGAAGTTGGCAGGTTGCAGTAATTGCTCTCGAATGCGTGCATCTTTTGCGTCGTATGGCCCTCGTTTGATCTGACGCACAAGCGCCGTCACTGGATCACGATCTGCTTCCTGAATTTTTGCCTTTACATAATCAGCTCGACCACGCAGAGCTTTGTCTCGCCGAGCTTTCTTAGCCCACGACTCCAGGTACCCTCGCAAGTTTTTCCAGTGAATGTATTCACGGCGCACTTTGATAACGCGATCCACATCCGACTGAAACTCGGCATCGCTTTCGGCTCTCGACAGTAGCCACGAAATCGTATTGAACGAATGACCGTCGTTGGTTGGTGACTGTTCAAGCATTTCTCGCAGGACTTGCTTTGCCTTGGCTTCGTCCTTCATGCGGTCGCGATACAACGAAAAGCCCAGCTGGTATCTCAAGTAGGAAACGTTCTTGGGTTTCTTCGCGATGGCTTCTCGTAGAGCTTTTTCCGTGTCTGCCAGCTGTTCCGGTTCGGTGCCATTCAGTTGAACGAAGTATGAAGCAACGCTCTGTGCCTGCGGGGCCACGCTTAACAGTGTGCGAAACAAATTCAGTGCGCGTTCTGTGTTCTTTTCGCGGTTCCAGGCAACTGCCAGCAGAGCGATGCGTTCATAACGATCTTCGCGATCCGGGTACTTCGCAAAGTACTCTTTGACAACCGGCTCGATCTCAGCCGCTGGCAACGCTGCATCGTACATTCGCTGAATGTGATAATAATGTGCCCACTGATCCTCACGAATCGCGCGGACCTGCTTGAGCATTTCGACGGCGTTGGAATGCTGCCCGATATGACCGTAGTTTTCGGCCATCGTTCGCAGCACTTCGCGTTTTTCTTCAGTGTTGTTGAGTAGTTTCGACTTCAGCAATTTGTTGCCGATGATGTTGGCTTCTTTCCAGCGGCTGATTTTTCGCCATTGTTTGTACGATTCGAGCCCCACCAGTCGTGCGTAGTTGTCTTTAGGAAGACGGTCGAACATTTCTTCCGCCAGTGTCGCCTGCTGTACGATGCCCGGGTTGCCAGCCTGAGCAAACAGTTCGCACGATTTTTCGCCAAACGATCGGCCGTTTGGGTTCGGTTCACGACGCCAGCGATCTCGAAACACTCTGGCCGCGTCTTCTTTTTCATCAAGCTTTTCAAGAATGGCCGCCAGACGTTCTTCAACGCGCGGGCATTCGTCTGCCCGGGGGTAGCGAGTTAGAAATTGCCGCGCTATCACGGTGAATTCCTTGTTGCGTGACAGAGCTTCCAGACCATCCATTAATTGCAGCATGACGGCGGCGTGTCGAGCGTCTGTGGAGTGAGCTGACACAAAACGCTGTCCTGATCTGACAAGCCCGAAAAGTCGACCATGTTGATAGTAAAGTTCGGTCAGCTTGAACAACGCATCACCAGCTTCCGGCGCATTGTCTTTGTACTTTCCGAGTTCCGATTCCAGCGCCTGCGCCTGTTTCGAGACGTCGTCCAGAGCGTCAGTCGTCGATTTCTGTGCGTATGCAGAATACGCTGTACAGCACACGAGGCTGAGGAAAAAAATTGTGGATCGCATGAGTTTCACCCTGAGTATTTAACGTAGACCAGGCTGTCGACCTGAAGGCAAAGACGCCTCACTGGTCACGGTTGTGGCCTACGGAGTGGCCTTTGCTAACGCTTCTGAAATCTTTTTCGCATCTGATGCCAATGAGCTTTCCGGATAGTCAGCAATCAGCTGATCAAATCTGCGGCGAGCTTCTGCCTTGCGGTCCATGCGATACAGACAGCGACCGTAGTTGAACAGAATCACGTCCAGAAACTTTGCGTCCGGATAGTTGGAAAGCACGGTTTCGAAAGTATCTACCGCTCTTGCATAGTCTTTTTGACGGTAGTAGTAATTTGCCATCTGAGCGACCGCTTCGCCAACGCGTCCGCTTTCCGAAAACTGTTCAAACACTTTCTTGTACTCCTGAAACGCACGGTCGTACAACTGTGTTGCTCTTGAACCTTCCGTTGCGTCGGCCATAGCGCTATAACATTCTGCGATGCCAAATTGTGCTTCCCCGCGCAGCTGACTGGTTTCCATGCTAACCAGTCGCGAATAAACGCCGATGGCTCGATTCAGATCACCCTGCTTCCGAGCCACGTCGGCCAGTTGCAGCAGTGCGTCATCCACAAAACCACTGTTAGGAAATTCACGCTGCAGCTGTTGAGCCATGGCGGCGGCCAACTCCAGACGATCCATTTCGAAGTAAATGCGCCACAGCTGAACGTACGCTTCTTCAAGCAATCGTCCTCCGAGTTGGCGGGATTCTGCCATGATTTCTTCGCACAGTACCAGTGCCTGATCGTACTTGTCGCCAGCGTTGTCTTTTAGACCGAATTCCTTGTATCGGTTGCCGATGTTCGTGAGTGCTGCTGCGGTTTTTAGTCGAGTCTTCACACGAAGTTCTCGATCCGAAATTCGGGACCGTGTGACTCGAACGCCACCCAGATTGCCTTCGATACACCGTGCATTGACGATAACGACTCGCGCACCTTCCGTTGTGTTCATG
>CAYZYB010000600.1:0-4018 GCA_964481505.1 uncultured Planctomycetaceae bacterium
CGTCTGCCGCTCCGCCGGCTGGCAAACGCTCGCTGGCGATCGCAGCAGGATTCAGGTTGTTGCCATACATCATGGCGAGATGTTCACGTGCTTCCGGTGGAGCAAGTCGAATTAGAGCGGCCAGCGAATTTGTGAATTCCAAACGGAGTTTCAGCAGCAGGATTGCCAGGTGTCGGGTGGCCTGACTGTGATAGTCAACCCACAGGCAGGACCAGTGACGTGACAACGGCACCAGAACGCTTGCCTGCCTTTCGTAATTACGAGTCGCCTGACGCAGCGCGCGACTGACACGCCGTGGCTTGACCGCCCGCTCTGCAGTGCGTTTGACATCGACCGCCAGATTCCGAATGACTCGCTGAAGCCACTTCTGTGCGGACGCATCACCACGCGCGGCCTGCAGGGGATTAAACCGGCCCGCACGCAGCCGGTCCACGACATGAGCAAACGCTTTGTCACGCGTGGATTCCAGGACTGTGGCGGAGAAGCTGTTCATGAGGCGATCACACTGCCGATCCAGGGTTCTGTTCAGAAGCCGAACGGAAGCCGACAATGGTTGAGCCAGCTGCAGGTCCGCAAAACACCGCAACAGTGGCCCACTGTCGGGAACTTTCGCCGACTGGTCTGTGGCGACATTCAGATACACCAGCCGCTGAAGTTGAGTTCGCGGATCAGGCGACTTGGGAAAGGAGTGTCCTTGCAAAAACAGGGAAGAAGACGAGGTACGGGTCAACATGTGTTCGCTCTTTCTTCACATCGCACGACGGAGGTCATTGCGACGTGAAACAGGACAGATCGTTGTCGGCGTCCGAGCCTGATCTGTCGCCTGCCAGGGCCGGTAGTTCCCACCACCTGCCAAATAGACCGAACCACAATGTTCGGCCTTTCTCGACTCTGGCCTCCCCGAGCGAACGGGAAGCCGGTCGTGAACAGACAGCCACGCTGAAGAAACCAAAGTCGGTCACTTCAGGCCGTAACTGCTGTGGCAGAGCGTCCCACGGGATGCTCTGCAGATCCTTTGAACCAAAACGAAAACGCAGAAATTCTTCCAGATCCGGTCGTGACTGCCACGATGCAATCGCCAGCAGAATAACGAGAATGGTTCGTGTCCGAATGAGCGGGCGACACTGATGTTGAGCCACAACAATTCCTCCAGCCGCAGGACCACTCGCGAAACCAGAAACCGCCGCGAACGTCTGCGTCTTTGGCAACCCAACGCACGAGGCAGAAATTTCTGACAGGGCCACAACACAAACCGTGTTTTCACCTGAGTGTCAGAATCAGCCCGGTTGGGCGTTGGTTGGTTGATTGGTTGTGCCGTCCGGATCTCCTGTCTGATAACGGTACTCCTCTGACTTTGGATCATACAATCACCAGAAATTCCAGGAGATTTCCATGCCTGTCAAACTGTCGTCGCTGGCTCCCGAGATTCTGCATCTGGTTGGCCCGGGAAAACTGAAAGTGGAAGGCGGCCGACTGCAGTGGGTTCCGTTTGAGGGGAACAGTCAGAAGATCGCACCGACCACTTTACAGTTACTGTTGTGCTACGGGCGGATCACCGTCACCGATCGTGCGACGGAGTTGCTGTTGAAGGAAAACGTCCAGATCGCGTGGCTCAGCAAAGATGGACGACGGTGTCGAGGCCGCACTGTCGATCTCAACGAATCCACAACATCACTCCGATTACTGCAACATGCCGCTCTGACTGGAGCCACACGGATGGAATTCGCGCGGCAGTTCGTGGTTCTGAAAATTCGATCTCAGCAGCACGCGTTGCGGCATTATCAGCGTCATGGCCGTGTTCAGGGTAATACGGCCTCGGTCTTAAAAAAAATGCTTGAGCAGGCTCAAAAGGCAACCGAACTGGAATCATTGCGCGGACACGAAGGCGTGGCTGCGCGAGCCTGGTTTCAAGCGCTTCGGCACCTGATTCGGCCTCCGTTTCAGCTGGCAGAACGCAACCGACGACCGCCCCGAGATCCGGTCAATGCGCTGTTGAGTCTTGGTTATACACTGTTGCACACTCGAATTACGGCCCAGTTGCAGGCTCGTGGTTTTGAAACTCAACTCGGTTCGCTGCACAGTTATCGTCCTGGTCGAGCGTCCCTGACGTGCGATGTTTGTGAGCCTTTTCGAGTTCCCGCCGTGGACCGCTGGGTGGTCCGACTGCTGTCGTCGGGCCGGCTGAAAATGGAAGATTTCGTTTTCGAGAACGTTGCCGCCGCCGCCGACCTGCAGCGCGCTGATGACGACGCAGATTCGACTGGCGTTCGGCTGAGACCTGATCGGTTTCAAAGCGTCCTGGCAGATTGGGAAGAATCCTGGCAGGACCATCTACAGGCGTTGCACAAGATCCTTGCCGATCTGGAACGAGAGATTCGGCAGCAGGGGGCGTTGCTGCTTCGAGATGAATTTCTGGAGCAATGTTCGGGTGTGATTGATGGCGATGAAACGGAAAGCCGGCATCTGACTTGAGCGCCTCGGATTTGACGGTACGATCAGGGCTTGGTTTGATTATCTGGGTGGGACGTTGTTTCCTCGGGTCAGCTTTCCGTACCGATCTTTGAAAATCAGCATAAAACATTGACAGGAAATGGCTTAGGCTGAATCCGCCCACCCCGTTCGGAGTTGACGTAAGTCGAGTGTTTTCGTGGTTGGGTGGGCAGAATTGTAAATCTTTTGGAGACAGGGGTTTGCGTCAATCTTAGGCGAGCTGGCATGGAGACTTTGCTATGACTGGGGTCAAAAACAACGCAGGGTGGGCAAAAGGTGCTTGCAAGTCTTTTGACTGCAACAACTTACAAACCCCACAGGCGCAGACCCCTTCCCGAACTCAACGGGACTGAAACCGTGAGATGTGCCTGAAAGACAGCACCATGACGATCGGCGCAGACCCCTTCCCGAACTCAACGGGACTGAAACTTGATCGGTTGCCTTCATTATCAACCGCAGTAACCGACGGCGCAGACCCCTTCCCGAACTCAACGGGACTGAAACAAGTGTTCTGAGAACACCGACATCGTCAGTGCAAGGCGCAGACCCCTTCCCGAACTCAACGGGACTGAAACAGCAACGTTCGTTTCTCACGAAGCTCTCCATCACGACGGCGCAGACCCCTTCCCGAACTCAACGGGACTGAAACACATGGTACACGTCAAACAACATCTTGAGGGCAGGGCGCAGACCCCTTCCCGAACTCAACGGGACTGAAACTAAGCCTGATTAGACTTTTGCTTCCTTAATTTTCGGCGCAGACCCCTTCCCGAACTCAACGGGACTGAAACCACCCAGTTTTTTTGTATTACCACCTTACGGTTAGCATGGCGCAGACCCCTTCCCGAACTCAACGGGACTGAAACGAAGGCTTCAAGTGGACTGTGTTTATGGTGATCCGATTGGCGCAGACCCCTTCCCGAACTCAACGGGACTGAAACAATAGACTCGCAGGGTGTTAGATGACCATCCGAACGGGCGCAGACCCCTTCCCGAACTCAACGGGACTGAAACGAGACCGAACGAGCTCGTATATTTGATTTCGTCTCCGTCAGGCGCAGACCCCTTCCCGAACTCAACGGGACTGAAACATTTGGGTGTTCTTCGATTGCTCGATTAATGTCAGCCAAGGCGCAGACCCCTTCCCGAACTCAACGGGACTGAAACACCAGAAGAGCCATGCAGCAGACCGTCAACAGTGCCGGGCGCAGACCCCTTCCCGAACTCAACGGGACTGAAACAAACGTGCCTGGCCAGATGGAGGAATAATGAGCCAGGGCGCAGACCCCTTCCCGAACTCAACGGGACTGAAACTCGGCAACTCTCTTTGATGGATCGCCTGGTAAGCGAGGGCGCAGACCCCTTCCCGAACTCAACGGGACTGAAACGAACAACTACCCTTTCTTCTATCCTACTCCTCATGCTGGCGGAGACCCCCTCCCCAACTCAACAGGGCGGAAACCCCTCAACACCAACCATGATACCACCTTCGACATCGTAGGCGCAGACCCATTCCCGCACACCACGG
>CAYZYB010000601.1:0-4014 GCA_964481505.1 uncultured Planctomycetaceae bacterium
GTGGAACTCTGTGGAAACGTGCAAACGGTGCCGGGAGGCGAAAACGTTAAGAATGACATCCATGTCATTGAGCGGATGCTTAAGTGCTTCAATCACGCCAATCTCGACCGCCGCAGCTACGTCGTCGTCATCGGGGGCGGAGCCGTGCTGGATGCCGTCGGTTTTGCGGCAGCGATCGCTCACCGCGGAATTCGCCTGATTCGCCTGCCGACAACAACACTCGCACAGGCCGATTCCGGAATCGGTGTGAAGAACAGTATTAACCTGTTCCAGAAAAAAAACTGGGTTGGCACCTTCGCTGTGCCGTGGGGCGTGATCAACGATCGCAAGCTGTTGGAAACACTCAGTGACCGAGACTTCCGCTGTGGCTTTTCTGAAGCCGTAAAAGTTTCACTGCTGAAAGATCCCGCATTCTTCGAGCTGATTCACGCCAATTCTGTGGAAATTGGTCAACGGAAAGACGCCTGCTGGCCTGTGATCAGGGATTCTGCCCACTGGCATCTGAACCACATCACAAAAGGTGGCGATCCGTTTGAGATGCTGGAAGCTCGCCCACTGGATTTCGGTCACTGGTCCGCTCATAAGTTGGAAACCATGACCAATTTCGCTCTTCGGCACGGAGAAGCTGTCGCGATCGGAGTGGCTGTCGACACTGTCTATTCAAGCTTGGCGCATGACCTCACTGAAGACGAAGCTGAACGCGTGCTGAATTGCCTTCAGCGTCTGGGATTGCTGATGGACCATCCGGCACTGCAAAGAACGGATGAACTATTCGGAGGGTTGGAAGAGTTCCGCCAGCACCTCGGCGGTCGACTGACGGTCACAATGCTTGACGGGATCGGAAAGCCAATCGACGTTCATGCGATCGACCACGGGCTGATGCAGGATGCGATCAGCCGAGTTGTGGATCGAGTGCTCAGTATTCAGTAATTCGTTATCGGATTTGAGCTGAAGAAGAAACACGTCAGCTTCATATCGCCAGGCGCCGTTCTTCACTGGGGTTCTGGAGGACGATCGAATGACGATGATCCACGGTTTAGAATTAGAGCCTGGGGATATCTAATGCGGTTAGCCCACCGTATCACCGTCGTCTGGCCAATACGCTGAAGTGAATTGCCGCGGAATTATTCCATGACGATTAGCACCGCCACACTGCGAGGTTCTGCAAAACCGCTGCAAAGGCACTTTCGGGCGGGCATGAGATTCTGACTCGTTGCTGTCGAATGGGGTGCTCTAATTCGATGGCGACGGCGGCCAGCATGAGTCGGTCGCAGGCGAATTGTTTTTTGTAGAAGCGGTTCTGTCGAGTATCGCCGTGTGAGGAATCTCCAATCACCGGATGTGAAATGTAATTGAAGTGCCGCCGAATCTGATGGTACCTTCCGGTCGTCGGCTTTGCGTTGACCAGCGAACATCGGGTTGTCGGATAGCGGTCTGACACCATCGGGATATCGTATCGCTGCAGACATTCGAATTCGGTGTTTGCTTCCTGAGGTTCTCGAAACGGATGGCCTTTCGGCTTGTTGCGGCCTCGAGCGGAAATCAACGGAGTCGCAATCACTCCATGCGGTTCACAGTGACCTCGCACAAGGGCGCGATAGGTCTTCGAAACCTCGCGATTTGCAAACATCTGGCTCAGTAACGCGGCAACTGCGCTGGACTTCGCGAAGATTACGATTCCTGATGTCGCGCGATCGAGTCGATGGACGGGGTAGACAAATTCTCCCAGATAGTCGCGCACGATCTGCAGCAGGAAAACGGTTTCAGACCGGTCCGCAGCACTGCGGTGAACGAACATATCTGCGGGTTTCTCAACAGCGATCAGCCATTCGTCTTCGAAAAGCACGTGCAAGTCTGGCGACGTTCCGTTCTGGTCAAACACACTATCTCCCAACGAGACGCCCCAGATGTTCTCTGGTGATTCTCGCAACGGCCACGAAGTTGTCGGCCTGCGGAAGAAACGACATGATGAATTGAGCGGTTGTCTGTGGTTTATTCGGACCGGCCATGAAATCTGCCGGCAGCGGAACGGGGTCGAAGCCGTTCGAATTCGCCAGTCCGATCGCTCGCGGAAGATGCCATGCTGACGTCACTAACCCAACCCGAAACTCGGCGGCTGAAAAACGTTTTCCAAGAGTCTGCATTTCCTCCGAAGTGTTGTGCCCGCCCAGCTGCTCGATCGCTGATTCCGGAACCCCCAACCCTGTCAACAACTCCATGGAAACCTTTGCCGGACCAAACCCTTCGCCATCCACCGAGACAATTTGCTTGCCGGTGCAAATTAGCTTTTGTGTCAGACCAGTATGATACAACTGAGCAGCCAAAATGATTCTATCGCCGCTGCCGTTCCCCTGAAATCGCTCATTGCTTCCGATTGATCCGCCACCGCCCAATACAATGACTGCATCAAAGGGTTCTTCTTTTAAGGGATCCACGGTGCTGAAAGGGGATTCTACATTTCTGACGACCAGCGAAGCAAAGCGGCCACTTCCACAGACGGTGTAGGCGAGCCAGACGAATGCGATTGCAAGGGCCAGTTTTCGTTGGCGAACAGAGCAGGCCACGATCACGCATCCGGTGAGCAGATACCAGATAATGCCACACGGAAGTGCGAGAAGCGTGGCTGTTTTTTCCGCCGCCATTCGCCCCAGTGTTGCCCACAGAATTCCCAGGCCCAGCAGACTCAGGATGCCCAGCACGATCAGCACACGCAGTAGGCTCGGTTGTCGGTCGTTATCTTCTGGCATCAGGTTTCTCTGATCGAACAATCATTGTCATAGACGAAGGAGCAATCGAAATCCGAATGGGGCAGGTACCCGCCGGGTCGCCATCAAACTGTGCTGCAGTAGCATCGGCAACCGCACGAACTTCGATCGTCGTCGCCTTAAAACGCACAACGTCACCCGTTCGGTCAGCCATCCCCAAACGCGTGCGAACGGCATGACTCAACGTTGCCAGTCGACCAGGCTGCTTGAATACTCGCACATCCAGTTCACCATCGTGTGGGTTTGCATCGGGGCAAAACGGCATTCGAAATCCATACTCAGGCACATTTGTAGCGATGACATGCGTGCCTTCACATAACAATTCTCCGTCGACCGAATACACAGCCAATTTCGGGAACGAATAGTTCAGAAAACTCTGCAGAATCGGTTTAGCATAGCTCAGATGGTGAATATTCCCTTTCCTCACCGCCGCCAGTCGCTGCACCACATCCGCATCAACGCCAACACTGGCCATCAACAGAAATCGTTGATCGTTCACAAGACCAGTGTCAAAACGGCGAATCCGCCCACCGATGATCGCACTTGCCGCCGTCGCGCCGCATCGCGGAATCTCCAGATGTCGTGCCATCAGGTTTTCTGTCCCCATTGGGAGCGTAGCAATTGGAAATTCAGAATGCCGATGGGTCAAACTGGAAATCGTCCCGTCACCTCCTGCCGCGACGAGGCATCGGATCGACGAGTTCTCTTTTTCTGATGCAACGAAGTCGTCGAAGCGATCTCGATTCGCAAACAGTCGCACACGAAAGCCGGCAGTTTTGAGTTCATGGATTAACAGTCGCAGGTGTTTTGCGTTGCGCCCAGAACCCGAGGTCGGATTCCGCTGGATGACGACCAACCGACGATCATTCGGAATCGTTACGATCTCTGAATCAGCGACCATTGGTGTCTCACCCACGACGCGACTCCGCCGTTGAAGTAGGCG
Source organism: uncultured Planctomycetaceae bacterium (assembly GCA_964481505.1). Lineage (GTDB taxonomy): Bacteria > Planctomycetota > Planctomycetia > Planctomycetales > Planctomycetaceae > Fuerstiella. The sequence goes on from CAYZYB010000601.1 coordinate 3,709, forward strand.
CCTTCGTCTCACCGTCGGTCAGCAGTTGGGCCAGTTCAGTGAGCGAAGAGACACGCCAGGAATTAGGAGGAAGCTCGGCATCTGTTTCGCCACTGCGGCAAACCCAAACCGCAGACATTCCTGCTTCGACCGCTCCCAAAATGTCGTTGTTGATATCATCTCCGACCATCAGGATTTCGTTCACCGAAATTTGCAGCGTTTCTGCCAGAGCAGCAAAGAACTGCGGCGCTGGTTTCCGCCAGCCCACGACGGAAGAAATCACTCGATGTTCAATCGTCGCCAATTGAGGCAATCCATCGCAAACCG
>CAYZYB010000602.1:0-4013 GCA_964481505.1 uncultured Planctomycetaceae bacterium
GATCCAGCAGGTTGACTTCCAGGTTTCTTAAGTTGCGGTGGCAGGAATCGAACCTGCGAACTCGTGGTTCAAAGCCGCGGATTTCTACCAGCAGAAACTACACCGCAGTTCAGGTTGCTCTTCCAATTTGTTGTTGAAAGTGTCTCGCGGGAGTCGAACCCGCCTGTCCGAGTTGGAAACCCGGTGCCTTTGCCGCTCGGCCAGAGACACATCTGTATTGAGTGAGCGGACGGAAAGGGATTCGAACCCCCAAGGCGTACTCGCGTACGCTCGACTGTTTTCGAAACAGCTGCCGTCACCCATCGGCTTGTCCGTCCGTATGTCTGTTTTGCTAATTCGGAAGTTGTTTGCCTGTATTGCCGTCAGACGACCGTGCCGAGTCAGATTCTGTTCGCAAATAGCCAGGGAAGGAGTCGAACCTTCGTTTCCGCTGTATCAGAGCGGCGTCTTTGACCGTTGGACGACCCGGCTGTGTCAGTATTTTCGTTTTTGCAAATCGGGGTGACCGGATTCGAACCGGCGATCTCCTGATTCCAAATCAGGCACGGTGACCAACTCCGCCACACCCCAGTGTCTTCAATGCTCCACGCATTCAGAAGCAAACGCTGAACATCGATCTGAATTTCAGAAATACCCAGTCAAGGAATCGAACCCTGTCTACGACGTTCGAAGCGTCGCGTGCATCCACCACACTCACCGGGCGAAACAATTGCTGAACAACAACAAGCGAGAATCTGTTTCTCATAACGCCATCGCGGCGGATCAACGCCCAACCGTCACCGACGTACCACGCCATGAAATCTGCTTGAAGAGCAGCGTGGACCGGATTCGAACCGGCGTCCACGGGGTGAAAGCCCATGTGTCCTTCCTGTAGACGACCACGCCAAAGATAGAAGATGGCCGACTCAGGTAACGCTCCTGACGCCCAAAGCTTATGAGGCTTCGGTGGTCTCTTGACCGTCGGCGATGTTGAATTTGTTTCAGCTACGAATCACTGTTGTCAGCGACCTGATTCTGACCGTGACGACCAGGTGACTATGACTGTCAGCTTGAATCGGCGGTCGCCAGTACGCAAAAAAGCCCGGTGTTTCGCGACAAACACCGGGCTTTTTTGCAGACATGCAATGTTCGCCAGGTGTCAAATGAGCAGCGGGGACAGCCACGCGTTCGCCGGTGAAACGGCGAGGGGGCGTTGGATTTCCTGTTCGATGGCGAAGATCACGTTTGAAGACATTTCTCGTTTGCTTTGTTGCTGATGGAACGTAAGAGCGACTCTGTATGTTGTCGTTGCTTGAAGGAAATGACGCAGCTGTCGCGGCGAAGTTCGCGCAAGTTTTGAAGAATTCGAAATTCCGCGAACAAGTGCTCACAGGTCAGGGACGCAGGCACTTGTTGTCTGACTGAGTGAGGCACCACGGCAGCACGAAACGTCGTTGCTACTCTTGCGCCGACTTCGGTTACTTCCCAATCTTCTTCGCGATTGCACGCGCTTCGTCATCGGCATCGTACCTGGGATTCGGTTTCACCGGCACGACGGCTTCGACTTCCTGACGCCAGTTCTTCAGTACCGACAACATTTCGTCGGTCTTCTGTGGATTCGAAACGCTCAGGTTCTTTGTTTCGCCGATGTCAGTGTCCAGGTTGTACAATTCCAGTGCGCCGTCTTCGAAGTACTGATGCAGCTTCCACGTGCCTTTACGAACGATGCTGCAGGGGCGCGAACGAAACAGAGGATCGCGTTGTTCGTCCCACACCTGATACGCCTGCAGGTAGGCAGGAAAGTGCCAGAATAGCGGACGATCTCCCAACGTTTTCTTTTTGCCATTCAGCAGCGGAACCAGGCTGACTCCATCCGCTGGTTGTCCTTCCGGCATCGCTGCATCGCCGATTTCACATAGCGTGGGATAGATGTCGACGCCGATAATTGGTTCCGCTGATCGACTTCCCGGCTCAACAACGCCCGGCCATTTCACAAAGAACGGCACGCGGATGCCGCCTTCATAGTACGTTCCCTTGTAGCCCTTCAGTGGCGCCATGTCGGTTGCCGGGCCGTAGCCACCGTTGTCAGAGAAGAACACGACAACCGTGTTTTCAGTCAACTGCAACTCTTCCAGCGTTGCCTGTATTTTGCCGACGCCATCATCAACCGCTTGAATCATCGTCGCCATAGCGATGTGATTGTGCAGCTTGCCTTTTTCTTTGGCTTCGTATTTTCCAACAAGTTCTTTCTTTGCATTCAGCGGTGTGTGAACAGCGAAGTGAGTGAGATAAAGCGCCCACGGTTGGTCTTTGTGCCCGCGAATAAAGTTCACCGCTTCGTCGGTCAGACGATCGGTGAGGTATTCATCGTCAGGAGCATCTTCAAGTCCCGGAGCTTTGTTGTGTGGAGGATAATATCCGCGCGGTGGGCTGCCCGAATGCGTTCCCCCGATGTTGATATCGAAGCCATAGGGAATTGGATTTTTGCTGAGGTGCCACTTTCCCATACTTGCGGTCGTGTATCCGGCAATTTGCAGCTGTTGAGCCCACGTGGCAATCTTCGGATTAAGCACATCGGTTCCTGGAATGTGTTCCAGCTTTCGGTGACTGGCCTTCCCTCGCGGTTGCGTTCCAACATTGTAAATGTGGTGCCGCGGCGTGTACTGGCCAGACAATAAGCAGGCTCGCGCGGGTGCACAATTTGCAGACGCGGAATACGCATCACTAAACACCATGCCTTCGGACGACAGTCGGTCAAGGTTCGGTGTTTCGTAAAAATCCGATCCCATAAAACTGGTGTCACGCCAGCCGAAGTCATCCAGAAAGATGAAAAGAATGTTGGGACGATCAGCAGCTAACGTCTCAGCAAATCCGGTCTGAATAATTGACGCAGTTAGAAGGCAGAAAACGAGTCGAGACATGGCAATCTTGATTTGTTGAAGGTGTGACGGGGGGCAGACCAACATCGTATCAGAAAGTTCTGACAGGTACGTCCCAACGATTTATTCAGTGCGCGGCCCCGTTGCATGGCTGCGAATCTGATCGGCATAAAACCGGTCGTGACAGCCGTTCAGCATGTCACTCCGAGGATCGCTGCAACCGTCATGATCAATGCAACCTGGTAAGTCTGGTCAGGATAGTGCTTGCCTTCGAAATAAATGCGCGAAAAATAGGGCATTGCTAACCAATCACGGCATAACAGTTTACCCACACCGCAAAACCTGCTGAGCAACGGATCGAGAGTTGTTCCGAAAACAGATGCAGGCGAGGTGCAGAACAAGACTGAATTCTGAATTCTGAATCTTCGAGACGGAGACGGTTCCATGCTGAAATGGCTCTGCGAAAACTGCCACGAATACCGCCCTTACACGCAGGAAAACTGCCGCTGTAACAAAAGTACGGACAGCATGTTCGGCGATAATTGGGATGCGGAAGAGCCCGAGTTCGGCGAGACAATTCGTAACCGCCGAAGTACCGATGAACGAGTGGCTTTGGCGCCTTGGCCGCCTGTCTTGTGATTTCGAGACCGCCGCTGGTATTGGGTGTTAATGGATATTGAACGGCGGCAATGCGCGATAGCTATCGCCCTTTTACGATGTCTCGCAGCGTAGATTCGAGCTTAACTGCTGCCATGTTGTCCGGATCTCTTTCCAGTGCTTCCTGAACGACGATCAGAGCATCATGGAATGATCCGTTTGCCATCAATCGCTCCGCGTATTGAACAGGAGTCTCTGGTCCAAACCCCCAGATGCCAAAGACTATCAAAGAGACGCCGAGATAGATCACGCTCATCTGAACACCGGAGCCTGAACTCCCATAGGCCGAGCTGATCAGTGCGTCCATCAGTTTTGCAACAACTCCAAACAACAACAAGAATCCACCGCCAACCATAAAGGCTAGTGGTCGCGTACTGATGTCCCGCGGCCAGACAGTGTGCCACACCACCGCGAACGTGACGACAATGACAAATAGTGGGCGGCCCATTTGCCGAACGGCGAGTCGTCCGATGCCGACCTGCTGAACCACATCGCCAA
>CAYZYB010000603.1:0-4013 GCA_964481505.1 uncultured Planctomycetaceae bacterium
CAGCCCTGCCTCTTTGTCATTCTGGTTGTGGCAGCCAAGGCAATACTTCTGCAACAACGGCTCAACAGGCGACTGAGCCGCTGCGCGCCCCACAGGCACAACCATTACCAGGATAGCGGTGAGTGGTAGCAATTCGCGACGTTTCATAGCAGAGCCGTGTTTGAGGGGCACTAGATTGTCATGCAAAGGGTGTTTGCGAAGTCATTGGCTGAACAGGCCATGTCTGATTGGATCAGCATACCGAAAACAGCCTGCCAATGCACCAAACAAGGTGGAACTGGAACGGCGACGGCGGGAGTCGCAGAAAATTGCGAATCCGAAAAGGGTGCCCGACGTTTGAGTGAGGCACGAGCGAAACTCCGGGGTTTCCTTCGCAAGCTCAGTCCAACCCCGGCCACCCATTTCTAAGTCAACAGGCTGTTACCACACCTAACAGCGACTCAAAAGTGAGCAAGCTGGGCCTGGGGAGCGGGTGATTAAATTCGATGTCATTTTCTCGGAAGACTCGGGAACAATCCGCGACACCCCTATTGCTTTGAAACGGTATAGATTCGCACGTCGTCATAGCGTGTGCCTCGTTCAAATCGGTGGCGAATGCCGAAATAGCCTCCCGGCTTCAGCGTGGCGATCTTTTTGGAAGCCATCAACCTGTCGTTTTGAAACCAGCTGAGCTTTTTACCATCAACTTCAATCCGGTGTCGTACCCATTGCTTACGAAGAGCCTGCCCGGAAATCTTTGCGTCGGCTAAGACTCCGCTTAGGTACGCGTCCTTGACCGTCGTGTCTGTTCCGGGCAGTTGCCGCGTATAGCCAAACTCAGCCCCGTCGTGTCGGCTTGTCGGTTCGGATGCGCCGACTACGAATCCGATGTAGTCGTTGTCGTTACACCACTGACGAAACTCGATCGAATAGCGATTCGCATTCCCAGGGATTCGAGTCCCGATGTAGGCGACGGAATTCTTTGATCGTCCCGATTGTTGAGCGTAGGTTTCGATGGTGCCGTCAGCACGTTCGGGAATGCACCAAAAAGCCCGGCGAGCTTCAGTCGCATGCGGGTCGGCAACGATCCACTTCTTCAGTGAGTATCCGAATGGAGTGTCTGTCTTGTAGGAAAGTCCAACCGGTTCCGGATCAACAACCGTGTTGCGATGACGTTCTCCACGCGATGATTCGTTAAAGTCATCAGAAAATAAAAGTGTCCGACTGTCATCATGCTTCACCAGCCAGACGCCACCGCTGCGTCCACTATCTCCGCGCTGGGGCGCGCTGAAGTCCGCAACGTACAGCCAGCCTCGCAAATCGTGGACGATATCAAGGGGAGCACCGAAACGCATGATGCGATTGTTGCTTGAGACCAACGGTTGATGATCTGCAACTCTCTTCCCGTCATCGGTCACTCGATAGGTGTGAATGCCGCGAGTTGCCGTGTAGAAGCAAAACATCAGCCGACCTTGCAGCGGTCCCGCCGACGTCCATTCGCAGACACCATCGGCGCTCGGGCCTTTGTCTTTTTCCAGGTCGCGAATCAGCAACGACGGATCAAAGTTTGACTCAGGCTTTGTTCCGACGGGCAACTCGGGAACTTCCCATGGATCGACGTCCGCCGTTGGGTTGCCTCCCAGCAAGACCCATTCGTCGCGAGTCGGATTCGGATGCCCGTAGTATTTCCCATCTACAATTCGCAGCATCATTTCGGTCGGCCGTGAAGTCACTGCCGGCAAGCCCTCTCGGGCAGGAGTTTTTTCTTTGGTGTCATTCATGTTGACGCCTGCGAGCAAGCCACCACTGGAATGCCAGCAAAGATCGAAGGCTTCGCGTATGCCGGTTGCATAAACCTGCAGGGCTCCGGGGTTCGTTGCCGCCTTGTAGTCGCGGACGTCGACAGGTTCGCCACTTTGCCACAACGGGTGTTTCAGGTTGATGGCCAGCGTTGCTGCGGAAAGAGGAGTCTCCGGGACCTCCGGCTTTCCACCAAGCATCGAAAGTGCTCCCTGAGAAACAAACAAGCGTCCGTCCGGCCCGAAAGTCAAACCGCTCGCTGGGTGATCACCAGTTGGTAACCCCCGAATCACATCCTGAACTTCTGCGTGCTCTTTCTCGACGACAACCCGCGCGATTGCGCCGCTGAAATCATTTGGCCCAAGACTCAGTTGGTGCTGACTATCGTGACTGAGCCACAGAACCTGACGTTCGGCTGTTGACGCAGGATCGACAACGATCGCATTGAATCTTCGCTTTTGATCCAGCAGGACAACGGGTTTTCCTTCAAGTGATCCGTCGTCGGCGATCGAATAGCCGATCAGTTTTCCGTCCCACGTGCATGCAAACAGTCTACTTTTGGCGATTGCCAAACCGCACACCCCGTCGCGGCGATCGATTCGCGACCTGGTGAAACGAAAGTCCGCGATGTCAGCGCGAGGTGGACTCGGGGCTTTGTCTGTTGTCACAAAGCGCACTGTCAGTGGTTCGATGCTGTCGCCGCTGCGACTCTTCAATGCTGATGTCACCTTGAGTTCGTACTCGGTGCCAGGTTTCAGAGGAGATTCCACGGAAAGCGTCACAACTCCACCCAGATCGCCACCAACATTCACCTTCACCGCCTGTTGTCCTTTGCGGCGAAGAAGTTTTACAGCGCGATCACCAATCGTTGACGGATCGAATTTTTCACTGACATGGATCTGAATCAGCGGCTCAAGTTCTACGCCCTTTGTCTTGTTTCCGGGATAAATATCGACGACGGAAAATCGTTCCGGTGCGGTCTGGCCGCAAACCTGAGTGACTGCGGAAAGGCAGATGAATAGCGCGCTGACGAGCGATTTCAATGTTTCAAGCTCCAATGAGATATCTGCGGTCGAGCAGAAGATAGACTGAGTCGATTGCGACAGTTCGCGTGGTGTTTTGATTGTGACCAGGCAGGCGCCGCTGGCGCGATTTTAGTGCAATACCAGTGGATTTCCCATTCGCTTTGGAATTGTTAGCCCAGCTTCAGACTTCGTCGGGCTGATTCGCGAATCTGTTTTTCGAGAACGTGGATTCCAAGGCCGGGGCCGCTGAGTGCCTGAGCTCGACCACCGAAGCCGAACGTCAGATCCTCAGCAGTGAATGACTTTTCAATCAGAAATCGATCATAGCTGCCTTCGTGACATCGAAGGTTGGCCACGCAGCAGGCAAAATGTCGACCGGCGGCCGACAGGATTCCGGTTTCTCCAACCAGACATCCAAGCTGGTAGCCGATGCCATGTTCGGCCGCCAGGGCTGCTAATTCTATGGTGCGGATTAAACCGCCGCATTTGGAAATCCGAAGATTGAAAGAGTCACAGGCGTCTTCGCGGATTGCCTGTTCGGCATCTTCTCGACTGCACAATGATTCGTCCAGCATGATCGGAACATTGATGTCCGTGCGAATTTGCGAAAGAGCATGTAGATCGCAGTGCCGGACGGGTTGTTCCAGGCTTGTCGGGCGGAATGGTTCTAACCTGCGAACATTCTCCACCACGTCCTCCGGCTTCCAGGCTTCGTTGGCGTCGAGTCGCAGGTCGACATGCCTTCCTGCCATTCGACGAACACGCTTCAGCAGCAAGGCGTCATCGACCCCGGTCAGGCCGACTTTCACCTTTACCTGGCGAAAACCAAACAGCCGCATCCGCAGCGCCGAACGATACTGAGCGATAGCGCCTGTTGCTGACGTGACAACGCCACTGTAGCGGACCTCGGACAATCCTGGCGTGATACATTGCACGTTCGGTAGCGAACGCAGCAGTTCGCTCATCGAACAACCCACGGAGCGGCAGCAGGCGTCGAGCACCGACATTTCGACTGCGCACCGTACCGTATTTCCAAAGCACTCCCTAACGACAACGTCAGGCGGGGGCGGAACGTCGGCCAGTTGCAGCGACGAAGCGAGATCAACGGCGGCAAGGGGATCCGGAATGGAAGAATCCGTCAGTTGCGCGAAGTCCGATCGAACAAGATGCTCCCATACCGTATCAATGGTCTCGCCTGTGACATACGGA
>CAYZYB010000604.1:0-4011 GCA_964481505.1 uncultured Planctomycetaceae bacterium
CTTTGGTGGCGGTCAGCAGGGTGGCGGCTTTGGTGGCGGTCAGCAGGGTGGTGGATTCCAGAGTGTTCCTGCTGAACTGATCGATCAGATGCAGGATGCTGCCAAGAATGGCATTTCGACAAAGGCCATCAAGCAACTCAAAAAAAAACCGCAGCAGAACTAGAGCTCAGCTCAAACAGGTTTCTTCGAAGACGTTCCGGGCACCTTCGCTCGTCACCGGTGCGCCCCGCTGACGATCGCTCAGGAACCAACTTTCCGATTTCTGTAAGCGACACTACGCTTGCCGCCGGTTTTGCACGGACCAACACACCAACACGTAATGCCATTCCGCGCGCTGATTTGTCGAACGGTCCAAAGACGATGACCGTGCCAGCTGTTCAGGTTTCCTCAAGCCAGGAAAAACGCCTGAACGTGATGCCTGTTGTCTTCACACAAGACGGCGCCGTTCCACAACAGAAATCCCGGAAAGACAAAACGGCCAGTCGAGCGTTGCGTTTGCTGGAAGAAGTGCGAGATTCCCAGGAACCGCGAGCGTTAGCCTGGAACAACGCTTTCAAGGGCAAAACGTTCAGCCCGAAAGTGCTCTCAATCGCCTTTTCGTATCTGCACGACAAAAAACTCTACGAAGACGCTGTCGAAGGAATTCAGGCAGCCATTCGTAACGATCACGCCCAGCCCTGGATGTACGACGTGCTCGCGATCGAAATGAAACTGGCGAAGCGACCTCAAAAAGATATCGACCGCGTGCTTCTGTCTCGCATCGATTTCGCTCCAGGAAACCAGGCACAGATGCTCGTGACCGCATCCACCCTGGCAGGCTTCGACGCTTTTGAACAGGCAATCGGAATCTGCCGTGAAGCGGCCAAGCGAACTCCCTGGGAACCGACCGTCTGGTCGACCGCTCGCCGGATTGCAGATCAAAGCAAGGACCCGGAATCAATCTTGTGGTCGCGAACCGGCACGATCCGGCATGTTTGGACGGATGACTACGAAACGCTCCACGAAGTCTGCAAAGTGACTCTGGAAGATTTGCAGCGTCAGTTGAATTCTGACGCCCAGCCGCAGCTCGCCAGTCGAGTTCGTGAACAGAACCTGTCCGCTCAACAGCGAGACATCCGCATCAGTATTCACTGGAACGGCGACGCAGACCTCGACCTGAGCGTCAAAGAACCCGGCGGACGAATCTGCTCGCGAAAGATACCGCTCACTGCTAATGGCGGCCTACTCATCAAACAAAGCAGTGGCGGCAAAGCCAATCGGGGAATTCACACAGAAGAATACGTCTGTCCAGTGGCTCCATCCGGAGAGTACGTCGTCACGGTTCGGTACATCCATGGTCGAGTGCTGCGTGGTGCGGTCAACATTAAGCAGGTTCGCTATCAGAACACAGATCGCGAACTGAAGACTGAGGTCTTCGAAAAAGGGATCGTGGATGACGACGTACAGATCAAAATCCAGCTCAATCACGGTCGCTCAAAACAGTAGACATGCTCACCATTGTTGCAACAACCTCCACACAGGACGGCTGTGATCGTGTATTCTGAAGAAAGAGCGGCCCTCTTCGCGGATAGCCCTCGGCGGAATCTGCCGCTTTTCATCTAATCCCCGTTGCCAAACCTGCATCCTGCCGACACGTCTTCGGCAGGAATTGCAGCCGGATTTCCCGTCAGCACGCCCTGGGAATCGAATTCCGTAGCGCCGCCTCACAATTTGGCTAAAGGCATGTGGCCTCGACGAATCGCCCGTCATAAAAATCGTGTCACACCAACGTCGTTGTGCGCGATTTGCAGAGCCTGTTTGTATTCGCCAGCGGCATCGTTTCTCATCAGTTCTGCAAAAGCAGTCTGCCATGCCATATCAAAATCAATTCTCAACCATCATCCTGGCCATTGTGGTCAGCGTCGTCAGCGGCTGCTGCTCTCTTCAGCCCAGTCCGCTGAACGAGGAACTTTCTGCGAGTCAGCTGAGGTCGCAGGAATTGTTTGCAGAACGGTCGAACCTGCAAACAGCTCACGGCGGCTTACAGCAGGAATTCGCCGCAGCCCAGCAGCACAACCAGATGCTGTCACAACAGCTCGGAGAAATGCAGATGCAGCTTGGCACCGCCAACACACGAATCGACAATCTGCTTGCCGAACGCGGCGAACTAAAAAGCCGCTATGCTGGTCGACTGCTTGATACAACGTCAGACCCGTTAATAACCGCGGCAGCGGGAGGCAGCGTCCCCGGTTTTCAACGCGACGAACTCACCGGGCTGAATCGGTTCCCCGAAGCAATCCACTTCGACCTCGGCAGTGCCGAACTCCGACCGGAATCGATGCCGGTGATTCATGAATTTGCAAACCTGGTGAATTCAGGAAGCAACAGTGACCTCAGAATCATGATTGTCGGGCACACCGATGATCAGCCCATCGCCAGCGGCCCCACCACTCGCAAACATCCCACAAACTGGCACCTATCTACAGACCGAGCGAACCAGGTGATTAGAGAACTCGAACGTCTCGGAATCGATTCAGAACGAATCGCGGCAATGGGCTACAGCAAATTCCAACCGCTCGAAAATGGCACAGACGAAACATCCCGCCAGCGAAATCGCCGCGTAGAAATGTTCATTGTCCCGGACAGTGCCGACATCGCATTTTGGGATCCCATTGGATCGATCAACTAAGAAGCGGCTCCAGGAATCCAATTCGCCATGAACAATATCATTCCGGATTCAGTTGGACAGATCCAGACGTTGAGCTTAACCGCTTTGTGTGGTCTGGGGTTTTAGCTTTGTTGAATGTTCCATTCTGTTGATGTTGCTTTTGCACTGAATCTCCACCATCGCGGCTCCAACAACCGTCCGGTTCGGCATCAATACCAGGGGAGCTTGCAGCGGACAGCCTCTGGGGTAATATGAGTTCATCGACAGATATCAAGGAGGTCACTGATGTCGCAATGGACCACGATCAACGGCCGACCAATGTTTAGGAAATCGCTGATCCAGCTCCTACCCGCTCACGAAGCGGAAAAGTTGAACCCACGATCTATGAGTCCGCATCCCTGTGGCGGCATAGATCGCAATTCGTTGTTTTATGTGCCAAACCGGAGACTTTCGGATCGTTGACCGGCCCATCCACAAATCCGTACGCTTCATCCGATCATCCTGCGTCTTCGCCACGGCGAACAACTGCCAGGAAACGTTTCGCAATTGCGGGAGCAATGATCGGCATCGCAATTCCCGTGGTCAATTTGATCTATGTCTTCGCGAGGATGTGGTCTCGGCCGCCTTTGCCGCCCGGCAATTACGGATACTGTGGTACCCCCGGCGTCGTCGCTTTGTTTCTAATGTTCATCGGTGCTCCGACTCTTGGCCTCCTGCTCGCAGGTGTAGGCGCGGCGGTCGGTGCGTTTATTGACAAGTACCGCGCTGCACCGCTAGCAGCGTGTCCGGAAGCCCATTCTGACGCGGAAATCATTGACCGAACGTAGTATTAGGTTCTGAGTTGACGTTGGATTTTGTATTTGTTTGGTGGCGAGTTGCTGGATGAATCGTGAATTTCGAAACTAGCAGCCGGATGCGGGGTCGTTGTTCGCGCCGTCGCCGCGTGATTGGCTTCCGGATTAGAAAGAACAAGGACTTACACTGCACTTCTCGGTCCTTGTGATTTTCTGCCTTAGGAAGTCGCGGGGCGAAGCCACCCCAGAAGTTTCAGTCAGTCGAAAGCAACAATTTTTGCCTTGAACATCAAAGCCGACGCCCTCGGCCCGGCGCCATTTCGTCTTGCGAACGCTCCGCCATGTACTCACAGACCGCCGGATGAATTCCATCATCAATGCTCCAGCAACCGTGCCGTCCGGTGTCCACACCAGGGGGGCTTGTAGCGGACATTCTCTGGCGTATAATGAGTTTATCGACAGATAGCAACGTCGTCGTTGACATCGTAGGGGGCCACGATCAACGGCCGACCAACGTTTAGGAAATCGCTGATCCAGCTCCTACCCGCTCACGAAGCGGAAAAGTTGAAC
>CAYZYB010000605.1:0-4011 GCA_964481505.1 uncultured Planctomycetaceae bacterium
AGCTTGTCGTTTTCGCCAAACGACAGTCCGGCAACTTCATCCGGCGTTTCCACCAGTGTGATACTCTCCGGCGCTTCGCCCATAGTTCCGATTACTTCATCGTGGCCGTCATGGCCAATCAGAACGATGTGAAAGCCAGCATTGGCGTAGCGAATGGCTTCCAGATGAACCTTGGTCACCAGCGGACAGGTCGCATCAACGGTTTGCAGCTTACGTGCTTTCGCGACGCTGCGAATTTCCGGCGACACGCCGTGGGCGCTAAACAGCAGAATAGAACCTTCCGGCACTTCATCCATTGAATCGACAAACGTCACACCCTGCTTCGTAAATCGATCGACAACGTATTTGTTGTGGACAATTTCGTGATACACAAAAACGTTCGGCCCCACGCGGCGAATGGTTTCGTCAAGGCACTCAATCGCCATATTGACGCCAGCACAAAAACCACGCGGATTCGCAAGTAATATTTTCATAACGCTACAAGCTGTATCTAAATGGAGCGCCTCACGCGCGATGCTGGAAGACGGCAAAATTCCCTGCTGCCGAAGCCACCAGATTTCTTTTAAACGGCTGAACTGTCGTCGGGGTCGACACGCACGGGTTCCGCCGGGCCGATCTCATTCAACCGTGCAATGATCATCTGGTTTAACTTAGCAATTCCCTGACCAGTGACCGCTGAGATAAGATGTACGTCTTTCCCGGACGTTTCACGCAGCAATTCTGCACAGGTTTCTGCATCCGGAAGCTCGGCTTTGGTAACGCACAGAATTTCCGGGCGACTGGCCAGCACAGGATTGTATTTTTCCAATTCTTCACGAATCTGATCATGGTTATCCAGCGGGTCAGACAGATCTGTCGGAGCTGGTTCGACCATGTGAATAATCAACCGCGTGCGTTCGATATGCTTCAGGAATTCGTGCCCGAGGCCAGCTCCGTCTGCCGCACCTTCGATCAATCCAGGGATGTCAGCCAGCACGTATTCGTTGTCGAAGTCAACCTGAACCATGCCCAGATTCGGGTACTTGGTGGTGAACGGATAATCGGCAATTTCCGGCGTCGCTCGCGACACGCGACTCAGCAACGTCGACTTCCCGGCATTGGGCTTTCCAACCAGGCCAACGTCGGCAATCAGTTTGAGTTCCAGAACGACTTCGCGTTTTTCGCCTTCGCGACCAAGCTCACATTCGCGTGGTGCACGATTCGTAGCGGTCGCGAACCTCTTGTTGCCACGGCCACCATATCCGCCTTTCACGATGACGACCGAATCGCCGTGTTGCTGTAGGTCTTTCAACAAGTGACCGTGTTCTCGATCCTTAATCAGCGTCCCCGGCGGCACACGAATGATCGTGTCTTCACCGCGTCGACCGGTTTTCAGGCTGCCCATCCCATGCTGACCACGTTCGGCATGCCAATGATGATGACCGACAAGATTTCCCAGCGAGCCAAGATTTTCGTCGGCCATGATGACAATACTGCCGCCATCACCACCGTCGCCGCCATCCGGGCCGCCGCGCGGCACGTGAGCTTCTCGGCGAAAACTACTGCACCCGTTCCCGCCGTCTCCAGCTTTGCAAAAAATACTAACCTGATCAACAAACATGGAGCCGGGCATTCGGCCGGATGATGGCGTGGGGAGGCGAAGACTCCAGTTGGAGACTTCGCCGCCGACGTGGCTTATCCGGCTGCGTTTTTGAGTGATATGGTGACGGGACGCATGTCCCCTCAGGATTTGCGGGGCATTGTAGCGAAGTCCGACCACAGACCGCACCTTTTTCGCGCTGACCGGCAAAAATGGCAAGATGCTGCGACAAGCAAAGGCGTGGAACGGCGATTGAGGCGCACGACGACTCCGCAGTCCGACAGCGAAGCACTTCGACCGTCAGCTGGACGGGGCAACGTGACCGACGCGCCCCGCCGCAATTCCTGCGGTGCCGACAGCTGCGTCACTTGACTGCGCGTTGACAATTGGAACACTCAGCCTGGCGGCTCGGATCTTCGTCCATGCGGCATTCTTTGCTCCGCCACCGGCAGTGAAGACTCTTTGAAGCGGTGCGGCGCCAAGTTGCCGGAGAGCTCCGTAGCCGGATTGCTCGATGCTGCTGATCCCTTCCAGCATGCCCTGATAGAACGTGACATCGTTATCAGGCCGCGGCGTCAAACGAGGTTCCAGGTGCGGGTCGGCAACAGGAAACCGTTCGCCCGCACGCAACAGCGGATAATAATCGAGGCCGGTCGGCACGTCGGGAACGAGCTCACATTCCATCGTCTGCATTTGAGTCGCCGTGAAGTGATCGAGTAAAACACCTCCACCGGTATTGGATGCTCCACCAGGCAACCACATATCGCCGATGCGATGGCTGTAAATCCCGCGCGACGGATCAACAACCGGAGTGTTTGACAGTAGTTTGATTGCCAGCGTTGTCCCAAGCGAAGTCACGCCATCGCCGATTCTCGATGCACCGGACGCAAGGAAGGCCGCGTTGCTGTCTGTTGTGCCAGCAACGACGCGGGTGTTCGCCGCAAACCCGAAGTCAGCCATGACCTGGGGACAGACGACGCCGAACTCATCGCCAACAGGCTTAACAGCCGGAAGCAAATTCAGTCGAACACCGCAGGCTTCCATCCAATCCGGCCATCTTTGATGGACGACATCATAGCCCATTTTCAGCACGTTGGTTTCGTCGGACTGGCCGCCATGACTCATCAGCCTGGCGGCAATCCAATCGGCCTGATGCAGCGCATGTGTCGCCGCGTCACTGTCGAGCTGATTCTGCAGAAAAAGGAGTCTCGCCAGCCCAGAGCCCGCTCCCTGGACGATCGAATTCTCAGGAGCAGCTTTCGCGATCATCTCGGCTTCGACGTCAAAATTTGCTGAGTTGTACATGAACCCATGCGTCAGCGGCTGCAACTGAGCGTCCGTTAGCAGCAGTGTGCCGGATGTCCCATCGACGCTCAACGCAGCAATGTCCGACATACTTCGCCCTGATCTCTTCAGGTTTTCTCCCTGCAATATCAAACATTCCGCTGCAGCCTTCCACCAAACATTCGCATCCTGACACGGCCGATCATCGATACGTATCGGGGCTTCCATCGGAACGGAAGCCGAACCGATCACCACACCGCAATCATCGATGACCGCCGACCGGACGCCGGACGTGCCGATGTCGATTCCCAGATAGAGATTTCGCGATTGCATTTTTCGAGTCTTCAAATTGAACGCGCCAACAGCGTGCCGGATGCCTTGATCCACATCTGACCGTCGATTTTGACAGACGTATTGCCGCCCGGCCCCTGAACCAACAGCGGGGCAGAACCAATCTTCTCAGACAACGCAAGAAAGTCATTGGGCAGCTTCAAGTCAGTTTTTCCAGTCCTTCGTTTTCGTCGATCGTGTCTATTTCAGAATTTCCAGACTAAAGTCCGGCGACGCGACTCGCATGCCTTCGACCAGCCTGTCCGTCGTCGCGGCCACTTGTTCATCAGCATCGGCGGTCGAAAAATCGGCCGCGTGAATTCCACCGCGAATGAAGGCCGACGCAAACCCTACGTTCTGCGCACCGGCAATATCGTGCTCCAAACTATCACCCACCATCAGAAAGCGATTCAAATTGACATCCGGAAATGCCCGAATGACGGCTCGGTAGACGGCGGCATGAGGTTTGCCGTACCAGAATACCTTTCCGGCCATCGTTTCGAAACGATCTGCCAGGGCGCCGGGCGAAGTCACGAGACCACCAACTCGCGGAGACGTTTTGTCCGGATTCGAACAGATGATCGGCAGTTGCTTTTCCAGTGCCAAAGCCAGGACGGAGTCATAGACATCTGCCTTAGTTCCGTCCGGCAGCCCCATCAGCAAAATCGCATCGACAGAATCATCCAGCTCTGACTGAATACGAATCGCGTCACTGGCACCCGCCCAGTCAACAGGGTCGGATGATTTTGCACAAATTGGAAAGAACGTTCGCGGCGTTTTCCCGTTGAGCTGCAGTCGCCGTTCTGTGATATCTTCCC
>CAYZYB010000606.1:0-4006 GCA_964481505.1 uncultured Planctomycetaceae bacterium
CAGCCCAATGATACGGCGTATTACCATTTATGTCAGCAGCTGAACGATTGGCACCCGCTTCAATTAGCATTGTGACCACATCAGCCTGAGCATATGCAGCGGCACGATGAAGCGGCGTTTCGCCTCGTGTCGGGGTGTCACCATAGAAATTGTAGCTGTACAACCCCGGCTTTGTTTTTGCGTTCACATCTGCGCCGTGGCGAATCAGCAAGCCGATCAGCTCTTTGCTGGCGTCGTTGGAAATTGCGTGGTGCAGTGGTGTCTCCAACGTATTTGTGCGACCCAAATTTGGATTGGCACCATGTTCGAGAATCAGTTTGACGCATTCGATTTGATTGACGTAGCAAAGACCCGCAAGTACCGAAGCACCATTTTCGTTGGTCTGATTGTCGGGCGTAGCACCATTTTCGAGCAAGTAAGTGATGACCGACGGATGAAATGTCAGCAAAGTGCCGGAACCACATTCTCCGGCTGAATTCGGGTCAGCCCCAGATTCAATTAGTGCGCGAGTCTTTTCGAGATCGCCCTCGAAGGCAGCCCATTTCAGTTCGGTTGAATTGGCAGGCATGAAACACACCTTTAGTGGCATAACGCCTGTGATCAGCGGACTGTGGCCGTTGAATCACGAAAACAAAAAAACGCGGCCCTCAATTTCGCTGCATCACCCTGCTAGCCATTCCGGTAACTCGGGAACGATAGATTTTCGACCTTGGCGTTTTTACTTAAGCGCCACGTGCAGAACGTTATCACAAGTAACGGCAGAACGACACTGATCGTGATCAGGAGAACGGCTGTCTTTTTAGTGCCGCTCAGTGACAACAGAATCAACATGATCGCAACTTGAACGATTATTGCCGCAGAACCGAAGAAGGTGGCTATGCGAGTCGACCGATACGCTGCAACGACGAGACAAATCATTAGCAAGGCGTTTGCTAAGAAGGCGAATCCAACTATTCGATCCCCTGTAGAAGACTGGAACAGGGTCATCGTAAACGCCAGAAACGCGACCGTCCCAAGCGCAGAGACAAGCGATAGCGGCAGAGAACCCGTCGAAGGCTTTGACTCGAACACCAATTCCGTTGGCGGAGCATATGGGTTTTCGTCAGACTGAATCATCAGAGATTGACCACAGCTGGCAGGATTGATGGCTAATGTTTAGCGTAACCGGGTGGCGACAGTTGACGTTGATTTCAAATTCCGCGTGAATCGCCACTCCGGTTTACGCTGTTGTTATGCCGCTCGTGTGAAGTTCTTAATTGCGTTGGCGGTTTCGGTTGGGTGTGACATCGGCAAAGCGTGACGCCCATGCCGAATCACGGTGTCTGGCTCAGTGTAACGGACCGGGAAAGTCGCGTCAGCGTCGCCGTGGACGTGCAATATTTGCGATTCAAGTGGGCCGTTTGGTGCCCAATCAAGGACTGCGGATGTGGCCCAGCGATGCCATTCACCCGATTCACCTGAAAGTTCTGTTAGTCGTGCAGTTGAAGAGGTGCGAATCGGGTTGGGGAAATAGTTTGCAGAATTGCCAACAGCGTTAAGTATCCGTGAGGCGTGGCGCCCGCCAAACAGACGCCAGAATCTAAGCCACGGTGGGAGTTGCGATGGTTTTTGAATACTTGCGATCACGATGCAGCCTGCCGGTTGGATCAGGCGTGCGATTTCCTGCGCCAGGATGCCGCCAAATGATACGCCGCCAATAAAGCACGGCTCGGCAAACTGTGAGGCCATGCGTTGTGCGTAGGAGGTCAGCGTTTCGTTCGGCTCAGGGTCAATGAACGGAACAACGCGAGCGGTGGGTAGTAGCGGCAGCATCTTGCTGTAGACCGGATACTGCGGTGTCATGCCGGGAAGCAAATAGATAGGCAGTTTGTGATCTGTCACGGCTTTGCCTTTGCGACATAACGAATTGCAATCGATGTGGCGGCAGGGATGCCCACTCATAGATCGTGCGTTGAACTTTTCCGCTTTTTGGGCGGTGAAGACGACCATCGTCTTCTTGCGGAATCAATCGGTCTGATTGATCCCACAGGTGGGCAGCTTACATGACCTGCGGGTCATTGTCACGCGTGGCATCGGACGCTGTGGAGGTTCGAACACAACGGATGTTGCAGTTCCCTCGAATGCATCGGCGCGGGTGAGACCGCCTGGTTGAACGAACTCCAGCCCACTTTCTTTTCACGAATGAGGTGCAGTTGGAAGGATCGCACGTCTTCGGGAGACCGCCCCGGAAACACAGCAAACCGCCCAACGTGATAGGTGTAAGCGTCAATGGTAGACTGCGACATGTTCCGCAATTGCATGTCTTCAGCCATGCGCCGTGTGAGTGCTGTCGAACGTTGTTGCCAGGGCGTCATCGTATTTGCTTTCTGGTGGAGAAACAAAGATGTTTCAATCAGTATGACTCACCTGCACCACCGGCCCGCCCAAATCGCGCCAACGACCGCAGATCAAACGTTCTATTCATCACCACCCTGCAACAGCGCGGACGACCCCAAGAACACATTCCACCTGGACGACCTGGAAATATCATCCCACCTGGCCACCGCGGACGAGACACAAACCCCAGGCAACCTGGAAACACCCTAAAACCAGCCCACAAAACCCCTAAATACTCAACTCACAAAGCGGTTAAGTTCAACGACCTGCATCACCGGATGCGGACGATTGATGCTCAATTGTAAATTCGGCGGCCAACCGCATTCCGGTGCACGATGCGATTGTTAGCCAGAACTTTGCACGACTACCATGTGGCACGAAGCATATCGAGCCATTTGGGATACCACCAAGCGTAGTGATGCCTGATTTCGATCCGCTCGTCCTCCACGGTTGATAAGAACTGGCTGAGTTGCTGCATATAGTCTTGAAGTGTACCGATGTCTCCACCTGTGGCCATAAATGTTTCGACGACATTTAGGACCTGCTGTCGACCGCGCGTTACCCATGCGTCTGTGTCCATGCCGTTGGCAACCGTGTGATTATCAAACACCCCGATGTGTTGTGAGAAATGGGTTCGCATCATCACAGACAGATCTTGGTTCGAGTAACCGAGTGTGAGTTCTTTTTCGTTTGTCCTGAAGGTCGTGCGGAGTGTCTTCACCGGGCTTGAATCTAATGAATGGGTGATTTGTTTTCGGGGCGGACAATCGTTGATTCTGGCTAACGCTTAGCGCAACCGGGTGGCGACGGTTGACGTTGATTTCAAATTCGGAAGGAATTGCCACTCCGGTTCACGCTGTTGTTATGCCGCGATTTCGCGACCAGTTTCGATGTCGAGAGTGTAGTCACGATCGTTGAAGTCTGTGACATGAATGACGTCACCATCAAGTTCGAAGCCGTTGGTGAAGATGTCCGCACCACTGGCCTGCCAAACAATCGTACCATCATGCGTTACGCGAGCAATCAACAGTTCGCCGTGCGACAATAGGCAATCATGGCTTGGTGACTCGTAGACACCGAAACAGGTCGCATCATCAGCTTGCGTTGACCAATTCAATTCCAATGTGGGCACGGCGATAGATGCCATGAATGGGCCGACGGCAATGATGCAGTTACAGCCGTGAATTATTGCAGTGTGATCGTGGACGCCAGATGCACCACCGCCTGCCGAGAGAAGACATGAGCGGATCTGTTGATCGTGCTGGAACAGGCGTATCGCGTGTCGCGATGTGGCGGCGTAAGTGTCATCGCCGAGCGAGTGTGTGCGGGCGTACGATTGCAGATTGTCGGCGGAATCGTCGTAGTGCGGCGGATCGTTTGTTATGTCGAGTCGGTACTCGTCCACGGCGAGAGATAGCATTTGCAAGTGACTGAGCCTTTGGGGCATAACGTCAGCGTTCACCGGGCCGCGGCAAGAGACATTGTTTTCAAAGACCGCGCGGCCCGCGGCTCCGTGTGCAACGTATTGCTATCTGACGACCACAAAGATTTGGATAGAGCGACCGCATGTCTTAGTAGTGTACTCATCATACTACACACCGTTGATAATTTGGAAGATGTTGCCCTCGGG
>CAYZYB010000607.1:0-3992 GCA_964481505.1 uncultured Planctomycetaceae bacterium
AACTTATGGCGTGCAACAACTTTTCGAACGGTAGATCATAAGATGCCTGACGCTGGTGTGCTGGCAACAATACTATTAATCGTGGGCCTGTTTCTGCTGGCACTGGAACTGATGATTCCCAGCTTCGGTATCATCGGCATCCTGGCCGCTGTGGCATTGCTCGTATCGGCATGGTCGGCATGGTCGGCGTGGTGGATCGACAGTCCCGGACTGTTCTGGACCTACGCAGGCTTTTGGGTGGTTGGAATTCCATCCGTGCTGGGTGGGATGTTATTTCTGCTGCAGAATACCAGCCTCGGCGACCACATCGTGTTGCGTGGTTCGGGAAATTCAGAAAACAAATCGCTGCAAGCCGAACGCAGTCAACTTTCCGCCTTGATTGGCCAGGTTGGCGAAGCGGCGTCGTTACTGCGTCCAGGCGGAATGGTGACAGTTGCTGGAAAACGCTTTCATGCAGAATCCCGCGGCATGATGCTCGAATCCGGCAGCCCTGTCGAAGTGATCGACGTAAAAGGAAGTCGTTTGGTCGTGAAAGCGGCCAGCGAAGCAGTAATTGCTGAGGCTGCTGAGCGGCGGAAAAAAGACGAATCCCGGAACTCTCTGGCTGACACCGTCGTAGCGGCGGACGCGGCTGAATCTTTAGTTGCACAGACCAACCCTGAGGGCGATGGGGCTGGTATCCTTGACTTCGAAATCCCAGAGGATTAAACCCCGCAGTATTCCATACGTTTTCCGATAATTCGGAGCACGCAGGGAACGGGCAAATAAACACTCAATTTGGAGAACGCAAACGATGGCGACGATTTCACAGCTAACAATGCTGGCTCAGGAAGACATGAGCGGCCTTGCGTGGGCGGCCATTGTGGTCATTCTTCTGCTTGCCATCATCTTTCTGGCGATCTTCGCTCAGTTTGCCAGCCTCTGGCTGCAATGTAAGTTTGCTCGCGCCAATATCACATTCTGGGATTTGGTGACGATGCGGTTTCGAAAGGTCAACCCGACGATCATTGTTCGCAGCATGATCATGGCGGTGCAGTCCGGGCTCACAAAAAGCTATCCGATCACCCAACGAAAACTGGAAGCTCATCTGCTGGCCGGTGGACGCGTCGATCAGGTTGTTCGAGCGTTGATTGCGGCCGAACGAGCGAACATCGATCTCGACTGGGAAACCGCTCAAGCAATTGACCTTGCCGGACGTGACATTCTGGATGCGGTTCGAACCAGCGTTTACCCGAAGGTCATTGACTGCCCGGACCCCAAACGCAGCTCAGGCACTCTGGACGCTGTTGCTGGGGACGGAATTCAGCTGTGTGCTCGAGCTCGAGTGACGGTGCGAACGAACATCAGTCAGTTGATCGGTGGTGCGACAGAAGAAACTGTCATCGCTCGCGTTGGGCAGGGAATTGTTCAGGCAATCGGCTCAACCGATTCTTATAAAAGCGTTCTGGAGAATCCGGACAGCATTTCTCGCATCGTGCTGGGACAGGGACTCGAAGGAAACACGGCCTACGAAATCGTGTCGATCGATATCGCGGATATCGATGTGGGGGAAAACATCGGAGCACGACTTTCTGCCGACCAGGCAGAAGCAGACATGCGAGTCGCTCAGGCGAAAGCTGAACAGCTACGAGCCGATCAAACGGCACGCGAACAGGAAATGATCGCCCGCATTCAGGAGAACCGGGCGAAAGTTGTACTCGCAGAAGCCCAGGTGCCGAAAGCCGTCGCCGAAGCATTCTCCGGCAACAAGTTGGGACTGCTGGACTTTTACGAACTCAAGAATGTCCAGGCAGACACAAGCATGCGTGCCGCCATCGCCGGAACAAGCAGCGATTAGACGGACATCATTCGCTTTTTGGTTTGCGTGGAAGCGAATTTCCTTCCTGCTTGTTGTCCCTGAGTTCCGCCATCAAGAGATCTGAGTCGGCATGTTACAATTCGTCATATTCATGGTCTTCATTGGCATCAGCATCGTTCGCGGGCTGATGAAGACGGCTAATGAGAAAGCAGAAAGAGAGCGAAGACTCGCTCAGCGCGGTGCCCCCAACCGGAAGCAGCGTGTCCAGAGTGAAATCGAAGCATTTCTTCAGGAAGTTGGCGGTGGAAACCGCGAAAATGCTCCAGCAGAAAACGACGCAGGGGCACGCCGTGAAGAACGCAGAAGACGCATTCAGGAAAAGAAAGCACGCGCTCGTCGCGATCAACAGGAACAGCGGCGTCAGCAAAAGATATTGCAGGAAAGAGAAGAAACCAGACAGCGCCGCCAGCGGGAGACCGCGGCAGCCAGCACCCCGAGACGCAATGTTGGATCCGGGATCAGCGAGCACGTTGATGAGTACATCAATAAGCACGTTTCCGAACACATCGATCACGATGTAGAAGAGTATGTCGAAGCAACGATCGTCGACAGTGTTGAAGATCACCTCGGCTCTCGCGACATTGAAATGCCGCAGAGGCCACACACGACCAGAGGGTCGTCATCGGACGCTTCAAAAGCAGTTGTAAAACTCATGAAAGATCCGGTTGGTGTGCGAAATGCGATTTTGGTCAACGAAATCCTCTCGCGCCCTCGCAGCTTGCGTAAGTGATGGCTGATTCTATCGACAGAGTCCTCATTCTTACCCGGGAGTTATCATTTCGCGGCTCATCTGTTCTGGCGATGCGTTTGGCGCAGGGGCTGGAATCTCGCGAGGTCGAAACCGTCGTCGTCTGCACGCACAAGCGCGCGCTCGACAGTGAACTCACGCAAGACGTTCGCATCGTTTCCCTGCCCGGGTATTCCGTTCCGGTCTGGGGGCGCATTGTGGGACGGACGGTGCTGAAGAACCTGTACGATCAGCCGCCGGATGTCATTCACGTTCAGGGACCGTCGATGCTGCCCCGGGCGATGTGGCTTGGCAAAACACTCGGATGCCCTATCGTCGTCAGCATCACGGATCAAAGCGAGGCAACGCGGATTGCGTTCGCATCGGAGCATGATTCCGCACTTGCGATCGCCTGTGTTAGTGACAGTGTGAAAGCGGCACTTCCGAGGCGAATTCATCCGATCGAACAGCGTGTCATTTTACCAGGAGTTCCACTGGATCCGTCGCAACGAGTCGCTCCTGTCCTTCAGGAAGACAAAACGCCGGTCGTAGGAATGGCGGGACCACTGGAAGTCATCAAAGGCGGCTCGTTTTTTCTGCGAGCTTGTCATCGCGTGCTTGAGGCCGGAGAAAAGATCCGCATCGTTATCGCGGGTTCCGGGCCGGAAGAACGCAACCTGAGGAGACTGGCCACTTCCCTGGAACTTAACGATCACATCACATTCGTCGACGGCACCACAGCGATGTCGACCTACCTTTCCGCGGTCGATATTTTCTGCCTGCCGTCTCTGCAGCAGGGCTTCGGCATCATTCTGCTCGAAGCAATGGCACTTGGAAGACCAGTCATCGCTTCCGGCGTTGGTGGTGTGCTGAGCATTATCGACGATGAAAAGACGGGAAGAATTGTGCCGCCGTCTGACAGTCGAGCCTTAGCGGACTGTCTATTGGAAATGCTGCGTGATGCTGAAGGCACTCGCAAACTGGGAATCGCCGGACAAAACCTGGTCGAAGACCGCTTTACGGCAGATCGTATGGTCGACGACATGCTTGCGCTCTACAACGATGTTGTAAGTGCAGACGGCGGGCCGGTGGACGCGATTCCTCTGTCGGCGTCGAGTCAATTTGCTGATGCCAAAGAAAAGAAATCATGAAGGCTGAGATCATCGCGATCGGCTCAGAATTAACGTGTGGAGCCAGACTGGACACCAACAGCCGATGGCTTAGCCAGGAACTTGAATCTCGCGGCTGGACCGTGCAGCGCCACACAACCGTGGCCGATGATCGCGCCGCCATGATGCGGTGTTACCAGGAAGCCGCTGAGCGTTCCCAATTGGTCCTGATCACCGGTGGGCTTGGCCCGACACTCGACGACGTCACACGCGACACACTGGCCGAAGCGTTCGACCA
>CAYZYB010000608.1:0-3989 GCA_964481505.1 uncultured Planctomycetaceae bacterium
GCTGTGAAGACCATCGTTTGTGACGTCCATGCCACTCGTCGTGTGAAAAACGCAATACTCACGCCTCCACGGCCGAGTTTCGAACGTCAAACGTATCAGAATCCCTCGCATTTTCGGAGAGCAATTGGGCAAGCAGCGGAATGCATACAAGTTTGCCGCGATTTAGCGCCCGACCCAGTTGACCTTTGCCTGAATTCTCCGAACAATCCCTACTAGCGGACCAAGGACATGGCAGCCTGAGCTGTTTGGGTAGACGAGCGAGTTTTGTCAATCGAATGCGTCGGTGTCGAAAACACCACACTTTTCACGACTAAGATCGAAGCTATTTTCTTGCCACCGATGGACCGCTGCATCAAAATCGTCGACCATCAGTCACCGCTGCATGGATATGCCCCTTAGGAAAGTACGGAACATGTCTCCTCCAAAAAGATTTCAGGCACGCTGCAACGAAGATTTGCCCATCGAACTGGTCGAACTTGGCGAATTGCTCCAGGACATGGACTCAGACAACCAGCAGGACCTGGTGAGTTCCTACAATCGCGTTGCTGAATCGGTGCTCCGCCGCCGCCGAATCCTCGGACTCGTGCAGGAAGCCCTGTCTCAGCTGCGTCTGGACGTCAAATACCTGATGTTTGACCTCGAAATGACACGTCGGGAACGAGACGAGCTACAAGCTCGAATCGAAGGCGATGACCGCGGCTTTTAGGCAGCGAATAAACGTATCAGTAACTGCGGCATGCTGTCACAGAATGCATAGAACGCGTGTGACTTGCTCGCCCGTCCTTCAATCTTCATAGCCAGATAACGACGAAAAAAGAGGCATCCTTCACTCGAAGGATGCCTCTTTTTCTATTTCACAACAGTGTCGGCTCCATCTCAGGAGCCACAGAAGTTAAGCAATTTCGAATTTTTCATCCGTAGTGGTCTCTGTGGCGATGTTGTTGTCAACGAACAGGTTGCCAACGCTTCCTGGTCCGTGATCGTAACAATCGTCATTGTGCCACAGCGGCAAACCAGCGGCATAGCGAGCCGCCAGCATCATTACTTTCTCTTCTGAACCAGGTTTTGCAGCTGTGGGAGACCCAGGGTCTACACCCAGCGACTTCAATTCCTCTTCAAAACCCGCATCCAAATCACTCAGAAATTCGTATCCCTCAATATCTGAGAGTGATTCGAGACTTCCATTCAATTCACCCAGGAACGTCGACATTCAATGGCTCCGATGTTAGCAAAACAGTTGGTTGCTGAAACTGCGCCATTCCATTGGCTCCTAATCCGCCGCACTCCTCTTCAAACATCAATTTGAAGCAGGACACCTTCCAAGGGTCCAAAAAGCGGGGCCAAACTCCGTTGAGGCCGATTCTTCAATCGGTGTGGCGAATTGTCAACAAAAAACACCAACGGGAACAAGCGATTCCTCAGGAACCGTAATCCGCGATCAGCAGGTCAGCCAATTCGCCAGGCGGAAGGAACGAATATCGCTGACAGCCAGCAATTTTTCAGTCAGGTCTTGACACGTGATATCGCTTGAGCTTTCGGTCGAGCGTGGAGCGTTCGATCCCCAGAATCTGAGCCGCACGTGATTTGTTCCATTCGGTAAAATCGAGCGTCGCCAGGATGTGATCTCGTTCAATGTCTCCAAGCGAAACTTCACGGTACTCAGCCGTCGAAACTCGCACAGGTTCCGCCGGTGACAGTCGGCTGGACAATGTCGACAACTGAACGTCTGAAGCGCCGACAAGATCGTTTCGGCACAGAATCACAGTTCGCTCGATTGTGTTCTGAAGCTCACGCACGTTTCCTGGCCATGAATAATTCGTCAACACTTCGGCAGCATCTTCCGTGAAGCCGGAAATTGGCCGTCCTGTCTTTTTCACGAACTTCTGCAGAAAGAAATTCGCGAGTTCCATAATGTCCTCACGACGTTCTCGCAGTGGTTCCGCAATGAGTTCCGCCACGTGAAGTCGGAAGTAGAGATCTTTCCGAAAATCCCCGTCCTCAACCGCTTCTTCGAGATCGCGGTTGGTGGCCGCCAGAATCCGAACGTCGACATTGATCGCTTTGGTTCCTCCGATACGTTCAAACTGATGTCCTTCGAGTACGCGAAGAAACTTCGCCTGAATCGCCGGACTCATTTCGCCAACTTCGTCAAGAAACAGCGTGCCTTGATCGGCCTGCTCAAAGCGGCCAATCTTTTTATCAGATGCTCCGGTAAACGCGCCCTTTTCATGCCCAAACAGTTCACTCTCCAGCAGGCTCTCGTTGAGTGCTGCACAGTTCAAACAGACGAACGGACCTTCGCTGCGAGGACTGCTGAGGTGAACTTTGCGTGCAACCAGTTCTTTGCCGCATCCGCTTTCGCCGCGGATCAAAACGTTCGCGTCCGATTCGGCAATCAATTGAATCTTTTCTTTGAGCTCCGCCATCGATCGACTGTTGCCGATCAACTGAAAATCCTCACCGATTTGTTGTCGCAGCGATCGGTTTTGATTTCTTGCTCTGTCGAGTCCGCTTTTTAGCGAATCCACTTCGTTAAGATGATCCAGAGCCAACGCAAATTGTCGCGCGACAGCCAATGTGTATTCCAGGTCCTGTTTATCAAGCACGTTGTCCGGGTTGGTGGCGTACAGGTGAATCAGTCCCTGCACGCCAGCATCGCAATGAACGGGCGCACAGATGACGCTCATGGCACGCATTTCGCCAAGGCTGTCGAATACTGCCAGCTGCTGATCATCACCGACGTCTCGAGCCAGCACAGCTTCACGACCGGACAGCACAACCCTAGACAGATTGTCGGAAACTCGACGATATGGCAGATCCTTCAGGCTGTCATAAGCCACCACAAGCAGATCTGAAGGAGCCGGATTTTCCGGCGCGTCGGATCGAGCGAGCAAAACAGCCGAGATGTCTGCAACGGTTTCCTGAGCCAGATTCTTCAGAACGACTTCAGTGAGCTGTTGCCGAGTGCGAGCCGCCCCCATCGCCAGACCGAGCTTATACAGCCGAGCGAGTTCGGTCGAATTTGTTGTCTTCCGAATAACGTCCGCAGAAAGAAAATCCGGTTCGAGCGATCGATGCAAAATCGACGGTTCGTCCTGAGACGCGAGATAGTTTGCGGGAGACGTTTCGCGATCGGCAACCATGTCGGCGTCAACCGGCAGTTCCGGCGGCGATTCCAGATCTGTCGTGAAGGCCAATCTGCACTGCCCGATCGAAACAATGTCACCCGATTCCAGCTCAACATCACCTGTAATCGATTCCGATCGCAACAAAGTCCCGTTGCGGCTGTCAAGGTCTCGAAGCCACCAGACATCGTCTGAAAAGAAGACTTCGCAGTGATTGCGACTGCAGGCGTCGTCGTGCAGGACAAGCCTGTTGGTCGCAGATCGACCAACCGTCAGCACTTGCCCGTCTCGTAATCGCACGACATCCCGCCAGCTGCTTCCGTCCCAGCTAAGCAGATACGCCTGATTCAGATTCTTGTCTTCTTCCATATCTGGCCTGACTGAACGCCATGCAAAGAATTCGATCAATCTCATTGATCGAATCCGTGCGGCGGAGAGTTCTAATCTTTACTGAAGTCCTAAAACAACTAAACCCAGCATTTCAGCTACGGATGCAAAGTTCAGAGGAAGCACCATGATAGCCGGATTCACCGGAATTTTCGATCTAAGCGACCTCCTGGAAGTTTGTTCGCTACAAAATCTGCCTCAAGAGGCTCGAATTCGAAGCACAAAGACGATGAAGAACACACGTCGTTACAGCTCTAGGGCACGTATTTTGCACCACCCTGAGATGGGTCCTGGCGACCTGCTCACATAGCGTGGCCCGGCAGAACCGGGAAAACAAGCGTGTTTTCAACAGCCAAACGACAGTCGATGAGTGTTTTTACTGTCAGCACGTTGAATAAAAGAACTCAAGCATGCTGCGTCGCGTTAGATTTTTGAGCTAACTTTGATTATGTTGATACGACCAGATCCGTACTGCTT
>CAYZYB010000609.1:0-3984 GCA_964481505.1 uncultured Planctomycetaceae bacterium
CAATCGCAGTGACGCCTACTTTCACAAAAAAGGGCGTGATCGCATTCCGCGATCACGCCCTTTACGAATTGAATTTACCATATCAAACCTATCGGCCGAACAATTGTGCCGCACCATTGCCTCCAGATCGTTGCGGGGTCCGTTGCTGCGGAACTCGAATCTGAGGCTGATTGATTGTTGAACTGCCTCGTGATCCGCTGCGTTGGAACAATGCTCGAGCACCCGGTTTTTCGCGTTCTGTCTTGAACTGAGCACCGTAGGATCGTGTTCCGCTGCTTGATCGAGCCATTCCGGCTGCTGCTGGACTATACAGCGGTGTGAACTGAACCCAAACGTATTGTAGTCCGTAGCCGGGTCGGTAGATTTCGATCGCTGCGTCGCGGTTGGCACCAATCGCTCGCTTGGTATTTTCCATTTCGTAGTGAGACCGCATGTTGTAGATCATCGAACCGTCAACGGTCGCTCGCATCAGAATGTCGCCGGGGAACAGACGGCCCTGAGCGGAGTAGCCAGGAATCAATGATTGGACCCGCATGCCACCCTGTGAAGGCGTGCTGTAGATACCCAGCAACATGCCGGAAGTCACATTGCTATAATCCTGAGCCTGAGCGGCGATGGTCGTGAATGCCAGGGCGATTGTAGTGATGACAGTTTTCATTGTTTCGGCCTTTTCGTCGTGAGAAGTGTTTGAGAGAGATGTTGTTGTTTCCATCAACACTCCTTATTTGCCGAAACACGCCAACTGTTACAGAAAACTCCAGAAAAAAAATTCAAGCCCAGGAAAAACCAGCAGTTCGCAAGTGTCCGGTACAAGGACGTCAGAGAGGAATCAAACCAGGATAGTTGCCAAACCGTGATACGAAACATGCCCTACTACCATGACGATGACACATTGATCGTGAGAACCTGTGAGCCGAATACCTATGGCTTTTCAAGACTCGATTCTCGGGTCGTGGGATTCAACAGAATCTCTTTGCAGCACGGTAAAACGGCAGTGACTTCTGGCGAATCAAGTCGTGGACAATCAACAGTTGCCTGGCAACGCTATGAATGGACGTGGAAGAATTCAGGACAGACGAACTACGCGTCGAAGTGCCCATTCCAATGACAGCAGGCCGGCCATGAGGTACATCAACCAGCGGCGGTCCCATAGTGTCTTTAGCTGCTCGTCGACGATGACGGGCTCACTGCGATCAGGCAGTAACGACGGCAACTGAGCTGCCAGGTCGTGCAGATTCAGATAGCTTCCGCTGTTCCCTTCCGTCAGTCTGGTCAGCAGGCCAACGTTCTGAGACGGGTCTTCAGATTCCAGATTCGGCAGCACCACTTCGATGTTCGCCTGCAGAATGTCGCTGGATTCCGGCACAGGAACAGTGACACGATACTGCCCCTGGCGACTTGGCCGAAACGTGTTTACAAACTGCCCTGCTCTGCGCGAATCGCCGCGCAAGGTATCCGGAACATTGATCGGGCGGCCGTCTGAATCGACAATTGCCATCGGCACACTTTCCCGCTGCAACGCCTGCATACGCGAATCATACAGCTGAGCTCGAATAGTGACGGTCTGCCCAGGCGACACTTCAGTGCGATCCAGAAGCAGCAATCCGCGGCTTCGACCACGACTGCGACGCCCCTGCCCCACTTCTCGAATCAAGCTGGTCCAGAAGCGTTGATGACCTTCCGCACTGATCGCTCGCAAACGCCAGGTTTCAGCGGACGAAACGAACATCGTTCGTCCCTTGCCATAAAACTGACTCGCCAAAAACGGCGGCGGACCGTCCTGCGTGCGAGCTCGAGGGTTTCCATACTGTGCCAGCACCACCGCTCCGTCACGCAGCGTACGGACCGGATACGAACGATAAATGCCGCGGAATTTTTTCCACAAATCAACGTCTGCCTTGCCAGTAGCATCGGCAATCTTCAAGAACTCGCTGGCTCGCCCCTCCGGAGTCAAAAGTACGGGCCACGGCTTGTCGGCGCGCTGTGTCACCTTCAGCTCCGATAACATCCGGTTCAGGACGACGGGATACAGCACGGAAACATCGCGAAACTTCTCAGCTTCGCGAGCGAGTTCCGGCGTGAATAATTCTCCGGCCACGAAAACGATACCGCCGGAATGTTCGTCGACCCAGCGGTTCAGGAACTTCTGCTGGCGAGCGGACAACAGGCTCCAGTCCGCATCGAAAGCGACGATAACGTCATACTCGAACAACTCCGCTTCCGTCTTCGGAAACGAAGTCAGTAGCTCTTCAGCTTCCTGCGAGACAAAGCCGAGGTTATCTTCCCCCACTGTTTGCAGCCACACGTCGGACAAAATCCCACTGTGCCGAAACAGAGTATTGCGTACAAACTGATAGTCTCGCATCGGCCCGCTGGAAATCACCAGCACCTTAATCTTGCGATCCGTTACCTCCACCTCACGATGACGCTCATGGTCGTCACCAGTTAATTCACGCAGCGTCTTGTCATCCAGTTTTGCAACTGCGATGTATTCGTACTTGCCGGGCACACTCAGCTGTTGCTGAAAACGAACTTCCGCCGGTAGCCCGTCGTCAGAAAACTCAAAAGGCGTCTCCGCCACTTTGCGTTTGTCACTGCCATCGCCAGCGGCCGATTGTTGATACAGCTCGATGACGCCAACCTGTCCGGCAAGACCATTCCCCTGCACGGTAACCGACAAATCGAAAGGATCTCCACGGTGAACATCGGTTGGGGACTGCATGCCAGCCAGCCACAAATTCACCTGGGGGCGATCACTGCCGACGCCAACAGCAAACAGCTTTGTTTCACTGCGTTCAGCTCGCAGCCGAGCAGCCTCGATATCCAATCCGGCATTCAGGCGACCATCTGTCAGGACAACAATGCCAGACAGGGTCCTGCCCGAAAGCTGGCCGATCATCTGATGCAACGATTCCCCAAGCCGTGTTTCTGCTCCTCGTGGCTGAAACAACTGTTGCCATCGTTCGGTCATTTCCCCTTCAGACAACGTTTCGTCCTCCTGGAGGTCCACCCGAGCCACCGCTCTTTTTGCACCATCTTCATCAGTCGTCTGCTGATCATCGACATCGGTGAGAGAAGATTCCTCTGCCACAAACGTGGTTGCTCCGGCCGAAACAATCGCCTGGGGGCCCTGCAGCGTCGAATCGAAGCCATACACACTCACGGAATGCGTCGCGCTGAGTTCATCCAGCAAGCCGGAATCGACCAGAACCTTTTGCGCCGCGAATGCTCGCTAATCGTTCGCCGATTCCGGGGACCCAGTTGAGTCATCAGTTACCGGATAGGCCATGGACAATGATGTGTCGACCAAAACGCCAACGCGAGATTTCTGAATCTGTGTTGTCTGGGTGCGTTGCCGTGGGTTTAACAACACCACCAAAATCGAAACCAGCACAAGCAACCGAAGAACAAGCAGACCACCGCGCCAGCCGGTCTTCAGAAAACGTGAGTCGCGCAGCGATGTCCAAATCGCGACGCCAAACAACGCCACCAATCCGACAAGCAACAACAAAATGCTGAAAGTCGACTCCGGCAAATCGAATTCGGTTGTCTGGAATGACTCCGCTTCTCCAACGGCTGCCTGAGCGAAAGTGATAGCTCGATGCGTCATGCTTTGACCTCAGGATGAAAGCTCAACCGCAGCGACAGCAACTGCTCGGCGATCAGCACGGCAATCAGCAATCCAACCAGAAACCACCGCATCTCACGTCCTGCGTCGCTGGCCGCCAAACCGCCGGTGGCATCGGCCGACAGAACATGGACGTTTTCGAATCCCGCCTGTTCCTGAAGATCAGCTGCCGCAGCCACCGTAAGATCACTCTCCGTTGCCGGAACGCTGAGAGCAAGCCAGGTATCTTCACTGCCGCCCTCCGCCGGATACCGTTTCACACGATAAACGCCCGGCCGATCGGCCTGTGGAATCGAAACTTCCAGCCGGTCGTCCGATGCTTCTGCTTTCGGCTGATCACTTCCAGCTTCCTGCAC
>CAYZYB010000610.1:0-3979 GCA_964481505.1 uncultured Planctomycetaceae bacterium
CTTTGAATTCGATGCCGAACAGTTTGTTCATGGTAAAGAACACGCCCTTTTCCAGCACGTTATTCATTTCGAAGTACGGCTTAACAGCGGATTCATCGACTTCGAATTTTTCGGCGCGAACTTTTTCGGCGTAGTATTCCCAGTCCCACGGCGCGAGGTCATGATCGGCGCCGAGCTTTTTCATCATAGCTTTGAGGTCGGCTGCTTCTTCTTTGACGCGAGCGACGACGCCGGGAACAAGATCGGTCAGCATTTTGCGAGCGGCATCGGGATGCTTGGCCATCTGGTCGCCCAGTTTGTAGGCGGCGTGATTGTCGAAACCAAGCAGTTTGGCGCGTTCTGCTCGCAGTAGTGCGATTTCGAGAATCAGTGTGCGGTTGTCGATCCCATCGTTCTGCCCGAGGGCTCGATCGGCAGACGATTTCCAGACGCGTTCTCGCAGGGCTCGATTGTTGAGTGATGACAGGACAGGCACGCGTGTGGTGTTGACGATTTCGAGAATGTATTTGCCTTCGTGGCCTCGTTCTTTGGCTGTTTCTGCAGCCGCAGCGATGTCGGTTTCCGACATGCCGTCGAGTTCCGCGACATCATCGACGACAATGGAACGCTCTTTGGTCACGGCCAGGAGGTTGTCTTCGAATTTCGTCTGCAGTGTAGAAAGCTGTTCGTTGAGAGACCGAATACGGTTCTGATGTTCTTCAGAAAGCCTGGCTCCCGCCCGCACAAAGTCTTCGTGATGCTGCCGCAGAACTTCCTGCTGTTCTTGTGTCAGGTTGAGCGAATCTTTTGAGTCGACCAGCGCCTGCACTCGCTGAAACAGTTCCTGATTCAGCAGGATGTTGTCCGAATGCGCGGCCAGCAGCGGGGCCATTTCGGTCTGGATGTTCTGTAAGTCTTTGTTTGTGTGTGCCGACGTCAGGTTTGAAAACACCTGGCGCGACCGGTTTAGTAACTCGCCCGATTTTTCAATCGCTACGATCGTGTTTTCGAAAGTGGGGTCTTCATTGTTGCTGGCGATGGCATCCATCTCTTCCAACTGTTGTTTCATGCCGGCGATGAAGGCAGGTTGATAGTGTTCAACCTTGATTTTGTTGAAAGCCGGAGCGTGAAAAGCGAGCGGGCTGGGGGCTGCGAAGGGGTTGTTGGGAGAAATTGTCACGGGAGATGTCTTCGTATTCGGAGTTTGTTGAGCTGACACGCTAATCGTAAATGACAGGGCTGCGAAAAATGATAAGTTGCGAAGCACGATTGCGGTCTCCATGATGATCTGTCAGAACTTGCGCCGGAAACCGTTTTTACGGCACGATCTGCGGTGAATGTGTTCCTTGAAAATGTAACAAGTCACTCTCAAAATCACACCTGAAGCAACAATGAAGCCATCTTACATTTTTCTCCCGTTGTTTGTCGCGTCCTTCGTTGGTTGCGGCGATTCCGAACCTGAGTTAGCTAAAGAAACTCAGGAACAGACTGATGCTGAGGCTGTTGAAGCATCGTTGGCTCACACCAAAAAGCCGGAATCGAAGGCGAAATTTCGGAGCTTTCTCTTCAACTACGATTTCCGCCTGCACGGACTGAAACCCGGCGCGAAGTTGAATGTCTGGCTGCCAAAGCCTCCAAGCAGCGAGTGGCAAGAGGCAAAAGAACTTCTGCAGACAGCAGATGTGGCACCGTCCGAATCGGTGGAAGGCAAGTATGGCAATAAGATCCGGCACTTCGCGTTCGTCGTTCCTGAATCCGGAGAAACCTATTTTCAGTTGCCGTACGAAATCAAGCGCAAAGAGGTCCGCCTGGAACAACTCAGCAGTGACGAGGAATTGGGTGACGACGCGTTCCTGACGGCGAACAAAAAAGTACCTGTCGACGGAAAGGCGGTTTCATTGCTGGACGGTGTGGTTTTACCACGAGATCCTCTGGCCAAAGCACGAGCTATTTATGATTTGGTCGACAGTCACGTAAAGTACAGCAAAGATGGTGAAGGTTGGGGGCAGGGAGATTCAGAATGGGTATGCGATAGTCAGTTTGGCAATTGCACAGATTTCCACAGTCTGTTTATTTCGCTGGCGCGGTCTAAGGGCATTCGTGCACGATTCGAAATAGGTTTTCCGATTTCGGCGGATGTTGAGTCCGGCGATGTGGGCGGCTATCACTGCTGGGGCTGGTTTTTCGTTGCTGGCAAAGGTTGGGTGCCCGTCGATATTTCAGAAGCTGACAAGCACCCGGAGATGAAGGAGTATTACTTTGGAAACTTAACCGCAGATCGAGTCGCGTTTTCGGTTGGTCGCGATCTGTTGCTGGAGCCGCCTCAGAACGGACCGCCACTTAACTTCTTCGTGTATCCGTATGCGGAAGTCGACGGTGAAGTTGTTGAGCGTGCCAATATTGAGCTGCAGTTTTCGTTTGAATCGCAGCCGTAACGTATCCTGGCAATGTGGTCGGAAGAGTTTTGGTACTCGTTCCAGTATGTCGCTTCGTGGATCGGACCGTTTATTCGAAGGAGAAGTCGACTTCTGTTGCGGCGGGTTCGACGTCACTGACTTTTACAGCAAGCTGACCGCACATGTGGCTGGTGGAGTCGAACCACGATTCCAGAAATGCGACGGTTGATTCGTCAAGCGGGACATCATTCGGGCGTCTTTGATGCCGCGAAATGATCACTAATACGTTTGCAGAAGATTCCGGGGCATCCAGTTGATAGCTTCCATCCTGAGCCGCAGTTGTGACTGCCCCACCAATTGCGGACAGCGCGGCCAGAGTGGCGATGCGGTCCGAATCGTCGGGGCCTTTTCGAAATGCTCTGGCGTGCAGACGAAAACTGCCGGTGTGTTCTGCAGGCAGCAGCAGGACGAGTGATCCGGAGTCCGGCTGCGGTGTGCCGGTAGAATCAACGAACGTGATTGTGCCGGACAACGTACCGCTGGCTGGCTTTTTTGCAATCCGTTCCTGCCTGTTCGGTTGTTGGATTTCGGCAACTGCTGCTTGCTCGATATTTCCTGTTGGCGAAGGCGCGTTGAGTTGTGTCGTTCGTCCCATCCACCAGCCACCGCCAGCACTGCAAAGCGTCAGCAGTAGTCCGCCGAACATCAGCAGCAACGGTGACGCCGAAGGTTCACTCACCTGCTTCATTTCGGTTAATAAGTCGTCTGAAATCGTCTGGTTGTGATCGGAATCGCCAAAATGAGCCAACTCCTCAAGTGATTCGGTGAGTGCATACGGGCCATCATCGAATTCCCCGTCAGGGAAGTTGCGATCGTCCTCTTCGATGCGTTCCAGTGGAATGGGAGTGGCTGCTATTCGTTCCGGGACTGTTTGTGGCATTTGCACGGCCGCAGCAGGAGCTGCATACGATTCTGAGATGCCATCGGATTCTGCGAGGGTACCCAGTGCGGACAGCTCAGAAAGTGCAGACATCAGACCGGAGTCGGTTTTCGCATTGGCAGCGGCTTTCGGCAGCTTGCGAGTGCGACCGTCGAGTTCGGGAACGCGTAGAGAACGCCCACATTGTGGACAGTCCACGACAGCTCCAGCGCGGGAGCGTGAGATTCCCAGCAACTGATCGCAATGTTGACAGTGAAATTTGATTGGCATCGGATGACCTCTGTGATCGAAGTGGCAGGCGTATCCTATCCATCAGTGCTGTCCATGGCTTCACATCGCTGAAAATTTCCCTGATTTCTGCGGCTTGAGCGTTGTTCGACACTCGGGTGCGTTCGTTGTAAAAGTTACCTGACTCGCCCGTCTTCCGCTCCAGACTAATTGTCCAGCGGGACAGCGATTGGTTGCTGGTCGAGCGTTTCGAGTGCATCCTGACGTGATTGTTGCAGTGTACTGGATGTGTCATTCACGAAGGTGCTGAGGTCGACGATGGCAGGGCCCAGAAGGAACAGAAACACGGCCGGCATCAGGCACAAAGCCGTTGGGAACAATAGCTTGAACGACGCCGCATTGGCTTGCGAATCCGCTCGCTCACGAAGCGAACTTC
>CAYZYB010000611.1:0-3978 GCA_964481505.1 uncultured Planctomycetaceae bacterium
GCCGAAAGGTGTCGCGATTGCCTCAAATGGTGACATCTATTTTGCAGATACAGAAAGCCACACGGTGCGCGTGGTCCGCGTTGCATCCGGAATCGTCGAAACCGTGATCGGCAACGGGCAAAAGGGAGATGGGCCTGCCGGTTCCGCTAAAAATTGTAAAATGAACCGGCCTCATGGTGTCTTCGCTGATGCTGCCGGTCGCGTCTATGTGGGCGACAGCAACAACCACCGCGTTCGCATGCTGGTGCCCTAACCGGTCTCAAATCCAGCGTGAAAAGTAGTCCTGACAACCGAATTCAGACAAGCCCTGATAAGACTGATGTCTACACCGATCGACCCAAAAGCCAACTTCGGCCAGCCACTGAACTTCGACGAACTGCTGTCGGAATTTCGCCGCTTATGCGAAGTGATTGCCAGGCTGCGATCGCCGGAAGGCTGTCCATGGGATCGTCAGCAGACACTGGCATCCATCAAGCCCTACACGCTGGAAGAAACCTACGAATTGCTGGAAGCCATCGACTCTGACGACAACGCTGCGATCCAGGAAGAACTCGGCGACGTGCTGCTGCAGGTGGTTTTGGATTCGCAGATTGCCACCGACGAAAAACGTTTTGGAATTACAGACGTCGTCAAACAGATCGCGGACAAAATGGTGCGGCGGCACCCGCATGTTTTTGGGGATGCTATGGCCGCAACAACAGACGATGTAAAACAACATTGGAATGCCGCCAAGAGCAAAGAGAAAAGCGAACGAACATCGCAGCTCGACGGCATCCCCGCAGAGCTGCCGCAACTGGCTCGAGCCTACCGTATCGCTGCGCGTGCTGCAGCGGTCGGCTACGATTTCCCGGATCGCCGCATGCTGTTCGACAAGCTGGCAGAAGAAATTCAGGAAGTGGCGGACGAGCT
Organism: uncultured Planctomycetaceae bacterium; assembly: GCA_964481505.1. Lineage (GTDB taxonomy): Bacteria > Planctomycetota > Planctomycetia > Planctomycetales > Planctomycetaceae > Fuerstiella. The sequence goes on from CAYZYB010000611.1 coordinate 910, forward strand.
TTTCGAAAATGGCGTCATCCCAAAAGTCGCTGCGTCTATCGACCCGGAACCGGTTCCGGACGAACACGTCACCGACCCCGAAATGAAGAAGCGAATCGAGGGCGAACTGGGTGATGTCCTGTTTGTTGTTGCCAACATTGCCAGACGCTGGGGAATCAATCCGGAAGAAGCGCTGCGAGGCAGCAATGCCAAGTTCAGCCGACGTTTTAAAGCGATCGAAGCAGCGATGAAAGAGCAGGGCGTCACGATGGAAGACGCCGGACTGATGGAAATGGAAAACGCTTACCAACTTGCCAAATCAAAGGAATAACTCATGAGGAATCAAATTTCCCGCCGCGTGTTCGGAGCGGCAGCGGTCGCGAGCTGCGCCTCACTGAACAGCCTTGCCGCAGCACCCATTCAGGCAGAAACAACCTGGCATGATGTTCGTGAATGGGGTGTCGAAGGCCGCGGCTTCGACGATACAGAAAAGTACTTTGATCGCCTGCCCAAACGAGCGAAGGGAGTTGTTCGCGACGCCGTTTGGAACCTGAGTCGTCATTCTGCCGGAATGATGGTTCGTTTCCGCACCGACGCCACCACGATTCATACGGATCATACTGTAACATCAAAGAATCTCGCGATGGCTCACATGCCTGCGACCGGCGTCAGTGGCCTCGACCTTTACGCACGCGATACCGATGGCAAATGGAAGTGGGTCGCCGTAACACGTCCAAACGCGCAGCGGATGAACGTTGTGATCGCACAGAACCTGCGGCCGGGCACACGTGACTATGCAATCTATCTTCCGCTGTACAACGGCACCGAAGAACTAAAGGTTGGTGTTCCCGCTGGTCACTCGTTTGAGCCACTTGCTCCACGGAAGGAAAAGCCGATTGTGTTTTATGGGACTTCCATCACACATGGAGCCTGTGCATCTCGACCGGGAATGCCACATCCTTCGATCATCGGCCGGCGTCTCGATCGCCCTGTGATCAATCTTGGTTTCTCCGGCAACGGAAAACTCGAAAAAGAAGTTGGGCAATTTCTGACGGAACTCGATCCCGCCGTTTATGTGCTCGACTGCCTGCCGAACATGATTTCCCGAGAAGTTGCCGAGCGAACGGAGCCGATGGTTCAGCAATTGCGGGCTGCTCACCCAAAGGTGCCGATCGTTCTTGTGGAAGATCGAACGTACGCCTATTCATGGATCGTGCCGTCGCGTCAGGAACGAAACGACAGCAGCCGCAGAGCCTTCAAAGCGGTCTACCAGCGAATGCTCGACGCTGGCGTTGAGCGAATATTCTATGTCGACGGCGAAAGTCTGCTGTCGGAGGATCGCGACGATACGACGGACGGTTCGCATCCGTCAGATCTCGGGTTCTATCGACAGGCAGAAGCAATGGAACCTGCCATCCGTCGTGCGCTGAAGGGATAGGCTGGCGACGTTGCCGCAGCCATCAATTGCTGCGATACCACATCTGTGCGCCGCGCGAGAAAGATTCATCGGGCACTGTCCGGAGTTGACAACGCCCGAGAATCCGGGCATCGTAACGAGCAGATTTTTCCGGTTTTGGTGTTAGAACGCTCGTTTTTAGTGACGGACACGGAAAATCGACGCGAACCCGGTTAGACGTCTCACACATCCGCGTCTGGTCCTATGGATGCGGAAAATACTGTGATTTTCGTGTTCGGCGGCATCAGGATCATTCCGATGGACGTTCGCGGCCCAACGTTTTGTCTTGCTGTCGTCTTGAAAGTGGAATTTGAAAATGGCTGAAGAGCCAGCTTCCGAAACAAACTCGCAGGGGGACTCCGTGCGAGCAGCTGGAACGGATCATCTGGACACACTTTATCGTGAAAACTCACGGGAATTGTGGGCGATCTTCTATTCGCAGTGCAGCGATCCTGAACGAGCGTACGATGCGGTTCAGGAATCGTTTCTGAGACTTCATTCATACACAGGAGAAGCCATTCGCGATCCTCGCGCGTGGTTATTGCGAGTTGGACAAAACTGGTTACGAGATGTGGCAAGACGCAAAAGCAGCAGCTGTAAGCTCAGTGCATCTTTAGATGAGATGGTGAACGATCGTTTTGCCGTAGAAGACATCCTGGCTTCGGAAGAGAATCGAGAGGCGATTCGCGGAGCCTTACAACAACTACTCGAAGACGACCGCAAGGTACTGGTGATGAAATATGCACTCAGTTGGTCGTCGGCAAAGATGGCCAAAGCAATGGTTTGTAGTGCAGCCGCGATCGACATGCGGTTGTCACGGGCACGGCGGCGGCTGGCGGAGCTCCTTGGAGAGGTAGGTTATCAACATGACTGACAAATCGAACAACAACGAGAGACAGCTGACGGAGGATGAGGTGGACCAGCTTCTGACAAAGTTTTACCCAAATGAGCTTCCGGCGGCGCTGGAAAATCTTCCATCCACCTGGCCGGAAGTTCGCCAGTTGCGTTCCCAAACAGCACAGGCACCGCAGGTGACGATTGCTCCGGCGACTTCTGCACCGAACACTCAGGCGGTACCAACAGCAAGCCGCGGTATCGCGGTAGCGGTCGCAACTTTGGCAGCCTGCTTAATGCTGATGCTGTTTAGCAATATGGGAACTCCACCAGCAGACTCCGGCACCGTGGAAACAGATAATTCGCCGAGCGAAAGAATAATGTCTCCAGACGCAACGTTTAACGTTAGTGATGGGGGAGCAACCGGAGCCGTCGACGAAAACGGGACCAACTTACAGGAACTCGATCAAATCGACCTGGCACCGCCAAAACAACCCGAACCGAAGCATTCGGAAGAAGAAAAATAGTCTCATAGCCGCCTACTGAATTTTTCACGAAGAAAGCGAGTCCAACCGGGCTCGCTTTTTCTTTTGCCGTTTCGCTCAACACCAGTCAGCGCGGACTAAATTGCGACCGACCTCGTAGGATCGGGAATGCCCCTAAATGCCGAATCCCAGCGGATTGTTGTCGATTTGGTGTTCTGCTTCGAGGGCGGCATGTGGCGAATTGCGGGAAACGGCCCCAACCGTGAATCGTTCCCCGTATGTCGTCATCGGTTCCAGTGCAGCGTAGTTGTTGAG
>CAYZYB010000612.1:0-3976 GCA_964481505.1 uncultured Planctomycetaceae bacterium
GCGTTGTTGATGCTTCGTGTTGCAGCGGGCGAGGGGGGCGAACACTTAACTTTTAAGGATGTTGAGTCGACGCCGTCCTATTTAGATACCAAGCTCGAACGACTCGGCAGCGTTGGGAAGACAAAAGCTCGCTATAAACTGACAATAGTGGTTCCACCGGGAATCCCACACACCTCACGTGACAAGGAGAACCCCGCAGTCATCGACATTGAGACGAATCATCCGTCGGGTCAGTCACTTCGCATTAAGGTGCACTATAAGTCTCAGTTTTAAAGAGGCATGCTGCCGTGACTGTCATTGGAAGAATGATTCTTCGCAGCGGCACTCGGCAAGCTATGACACCGCAAGCATTGGTATTCTGCAGGATTCGTTCATTAGATATCCTGCGAGGGCGAGTGCAGGTTTCAGACAGACCGCTGTTTTTGATATGCTCCGAGTTCACGGAAGATGGCGCAACGTCTGCTTCATTGCCGCAACATCGCTTAGTGGATTGACGATGAATCAAAAGGAACAAAGTACCGGTGGTTATGGTCCACTGCTGATCGTCGTTGGCATTGCCGGATCGGTTTTTCTGTTGCTTCGTCTGTTGGCTGCTCCAGAACCCGCGAATGTTGGCGAGGAGCCGTCTGAAGCAACTGCGACGGGTGAACAGTCGGTTACTGACACAGAAGACGGTTCCATCCAGGATGTCCCGACTGCCACGGAATCGGTTGTCCAGCCGGAAACGCCCGCACAATCAGAGCCGCAGGAAGTCATCGTCGACGCAACGCCTTCGGAAGTTGATGACACAGTAGAAGCTGGCGAAGCAGCCTCCGCGATACGTGTGAAGATGCCTTGGGATTCATGGCCGAAACCGCAACTGGCTTTCATTCTCACTGGAGAACAGCACGGATATTTTGAGCCCTGCGGATGTACGTCCAATCAGCTCGGCGGTATGTCGCGGAGAGCCAACCTCGTTCAGAAAATGCAGGACGCGGGCTGGAACGTTCGCGGGCTGGATGTTGGCGGTCTGTCAAGACGTTCCGTGCGGCAGTCGCAAATCAAGTTCGAAACCACGATCGCCGCGTTCAAACAGCTCAAGTACATCGCCATTGGAATTGGTCCGGAAGAACTAAGACTGCGTCCGGATTTCCTGCTGACGCAGCATCTGGTCGATGGTGATTCTCCAATCCATTTTCTTTCTGCGAATCTTGTGTTTTACGAAACTCCGGAACTCGGTACGCCAGCACCAAGTGTGATTGTCGAAGAAAACGGTGTGAAAATTGGCGTTACCAGCGTGATGAGCGACGGGCTTCAGAAGTTGATTTTTCCGTACCCCGATGTGACATGGAAAGATCCCGAACCGGAGCTGAAGAAGGTCGTCGCGGATTTCGAAAAACAGACCGTTGATCTGAAAGTTTTGCTGTCGCAATCCACGCTCGAAGAATCGCAGGAGCTTGCAACTCAGTTTCCTCAGTTTCAGATCGTGCTGACCGCCGAAGGCACGGGCGATCCCGATCCTGCCGCTCCACCGCAAAAAGTCGGCGATACGTTGCTGATTGAAACAGGGCGAAAAGGAAAGTACGTGGGCGTTCTGGGTTTCTATCCCGAAGACAAGGAGACCCCGTTCCGCTATCAACTGGTGGCGTTGGAAAGAGAGGACTTTGATGAAACGCCAGAGATGGTCAAGCTGATGGAGGGATATCAGGAACGCCTGAAAGACGAACAAATCGTTCTTGCCGATGCCATTTCCGCACCGCATCCATCTGGTGCAACCTTTGTCGGTGCTGACAAATGCGGAGAGTGTCATTCGCACGCGTTCGACATCTGGAAAGACACCAAGCACGCTCACGCACTGGACAGTCTTGATCCGATTCACAAACGAACGGGCTTCGAACGATTGAACGGCATCAATCGTTCTTTTGACCCGGAGTGTTTATCGTGTCATGTCGTCGGCTGGGATCCTCAGGAGTACATTCGCTTTCGTTCCGGATTCCTGAACGAAGAATTTGCTGCCGATCCAGCGGAAAAAACGCTTCACAAGTTGCTTGGCGGCAATCAGTGTGAAAACTGTCATGGTCCCGGCAGCCAGCACATCGCAGATGTCGATGTTGATGCTGAGGACGTAGGGAAGACTGTTCGAGTGACTTATGACCAGGCAGAAAATGGCATGTGTGAAAAATGTCACGATGCCGACAACAGTCCGAAGTTCGATTTTGCTAAATATTGGGAACAGGTCAAGCATGACGAGCCAGAGTAAACGTGTCTTATGACTGCTGAATTGTTGAAGCAGTTGGAAACGTTGCTTGGAAAGCCGGTGCCTCAGGATTACGTTGCATTTCTCGACCGGTACCCAGAATCACTGGTGCATGCCAGGCGAGCGATTGACGATTCGAATGATGAAGGTACCGTTGCGGACGTTGAATTACTGGCCGATCTGCCGTCGGTGCTGGAGATCAATCTCGAAGCCCGAAGGGATTCGGTCCCGGAACCGGACGGTCTCGAGTTTTTTTGGCCGGAACAGTTTCTCGTGATTGGCGAAACGGGTGGCGGTGACTACTACTGCATCGATGTCAATGGCGAGGTCCCCGGCGTGATGCAGTACAATCATATGGAGGTGGGCTTCGAAGTGGTCGCTGATTCGCTGGACGAATTTACGGAAATGCTGGTTGAAACCTTCATTCTCGAATGCCCGTTCGAGGATGTCGATGAGATCTCGGGCAAAGCGGTTGAAGACAAAGCAGATCAGGAACCAGGCAACTAATGCAGACACCACAGAACATCCGCGTCCACAAAGAAGATCGCATTCTGGAATTGGTGTGGAGCGAAGACGAAGTGTCTCGCCTTCCTTTTCGAACGGTGCGGCAGAGCTGCCGTTGTGCCGCGTGCATCAACGAGTTCACTCACGAACAGATTCTTGATCCCGAAAGCGTTTCAGAAACGATTCACCCGCAGGATGTAACGCTCACTGGAAACTACGCCCTCAAGATCCTGTGGTCCGATTCCCACGATTCCGGTCTGTTCACCTGGGATCATCTGAGATCGATCAGCGACAGTCTTTAGACGCAACAGTATCGTGGAGCCACGTGCTCCCTACAACAGCCCATCGATCGCTCCGCCCCAGTTTCGGAACAGACTTTTCGCAAAGCAACGGAAAGCTCTCAATCCTCTTTGGGTGTTGCGAGCCAAAGTTTCTGAGCAAAGTACAGCAGGAAATGTTTGTCGTCGACAGGCACAAGGTAACTTTCGTCACTGCTATCCCTGGGTTTTCCGGTCAGACCGGTCACGCGATAAAATTCGGGATCGCCATCCGGAAAATCGAAGCTGCCAATTGTTGCGTCATGTTTAATCCACCAGACGGCGCCTTGGCAGAGTGTTGGTTCGGACCAATAGGGAATCCAGAGAGTGCGGGTCGGCCGCAGGCTGCCAAGAGAATAATTCGCAAGGATGTTTGATTCGCCGGTCTTCAGATTCCAGCGGGCAATCCATACATCTGAAATTGTCAGCATGTCGCCGTCAAGACGCGCATGGCAGTGACGGTGTTGCGGCCGAGCGAGTTCGTGAATCCGTTTGAGGTTTCCATCGCGTAGACGTCGCTCCCAAAGTTCCAGTTTTCCACCGCTATCGCGAGTGTTCTGTATGACAATCAACAGACGATTGCGGTGCTGATCGAAAAGAAGATGCGGAACACCGAATCCAGGACGATCATCCAGCGGAGACTGCACGGACGAGTCACGTGTGGAAACAAGAGTTTCGACTGCATCGTCCAACACAATACCCTCGTCCCCCATTTCGGCGCGGAGGATGAATCCACCGCCAACGCCAATGAACAGAGAGTCTTCCGCCACTACCAGCGACTGAACCACTCCGTCCGGCAGCGACTTCGACGCAATCACCTGCTGCACGTGAGGTTGCGACAGGTCAAATCGGTGAATCCCATGACCAGGGCCGCCCTCTTTTACAAGATGCCGAGTTTGGCGAGGAGGCATGGGACTTT
>CAYZYB010000613.1:0-3972 GCA_964481505.1 uncultured Planctomycetaceae bacterium
TCCTAGGATAAGTGTCGGAGCATTTTCCGTCTCAAGCCCGGCAAGTTCCGTCAGAAGAGCGAGCAGATAAGATCGCTGTAGACCGTGCCCCATTCGAGATAGTCGGCCTGTGAATTCCCCCTCCCCAGTGAACACTCCAGCCATCGGCTCCACGACTTTCACCGAAGTGTTAGGGTCAGCCAACCATTTCAGATCTAGGTTCGTATTGGAATGCGACCACTCCGCCAGTCGTGTACTCAATTTTTGGCTTACGTCATCCAACTCTTTCTGATTCTCGCCAAGCAGTTTCTTGAACTCTTTGAATGTATCATTTCGCAGTGCTTCAATTTTGTCGCCGAAGTTCGTCTTTGCGCGAACGGTACGCGAAAGAAGTTGTCCCAAAGCACTCTTCTTTGACTCTTCACCTTCTTCCTGTGCGTCCTTCACGGCAGGCACGTACACCCATTGTACGAAACTTTGCAATTTGCCTTTATTCGCACCGTAGAATTCGTCGCTGCTTCGAATAGGCTCGCACTTATCTGGATTCTCGGATTCAAACTCTTGCAAAGCCTCGGCCATCCCGGCCCCTGTAGTCGCCGCGGAGATTTTGGGGTACTGTTTTTTCAACTCAGCAAAAATGGGTTTGAGGTCGCTAACCTTGGCTCTCGCCGACTGCTTGGAGAAATACTTCTCTGCGAATACTTTCATGCCAAGACGTTCGCCAAACTGTTTAACTGGCGCGCTCAGCTTCTGTTGGTCCCACGCCGCTTCCGCAGTAACGATCAATTGGCCCTGCCTGATGTAATCTTTCAAAGCAGTCTTTGCGGGGTCGCTCAAACTTGCAAAAGCGAGAGTAATCCGAATCGGATGTGTTGTGTCCTTGTTGTGAAAATCCTCTTCCTCCAACAAACTCACTGATGGCGTCGCATTCGTCGAGTTCTGGAAGAAAACGTTGAGGGCAGACAGTACCGTTGACTTCCCCGCACCATTCGGTCCAACGAGACAGGAATAGTCGTTGAACGATATCGTTTCGTCCTTGAAGGACCGAAAATTCTGAATTCTTACGGACTGAATTTTCATCTGTGCTTACATGTTGTGTAGGTGAATTATTATACCTCACACTAGACACTACAGTAGATTGCCGCAAGTGAACTCAAAGGAATCATCTTAAGACACAAGCAATCTCCAAACGCGGGGCACTACGAGTACAGTCCGAGTTTACGCATCGGTGCCAACAACAACGCCAGAGTCGACGTTTGCCGACGACTGAATCCAACCGCCTCCCAGCACTTTGTCGCCGTCGTAGAAGACGGCCGCCTGACCGGGAGCAACGCCAATGATCGGTTCGTGTGGTGTGATAATCGCCGTGTCTTCGCCAGTGAACTCAACGCTGCAGGCTTTCGATGCCTGCTGGTAACGCACTTTGACGCTGCATTCCAACGAATCGATCGGAGCGTCCGTCAGCCAGTTTAAGCCGTTGATATGGATGCGGTTTGCGGCGAGGTCTTCGCGTTGGCCGAGTACCACTTGTTTGGTTTCCGGATTGATGCGAATCACGAAACGAGGTTCACCAAACGCTATGCCGAGGCCTTTGCGTTGACCGACGGTGAACTTTTCGAAGCCGGCGTGCTGGCCGAGAACGTTGCCTTCCGTATCAACGAAGTCGCCTTCTGTGCCGTCGACGCCGCGGTAATTTTTCAGAAAGCCAGCGTAGTCGTCGCCGGGAACGAAACAGATTTCGTAGCTGTCTTTTTTCTGAGCTACCTTCAAACCGGCTTCTTCGGCAAACTTGCGGATGTCGGGCTTCTGATAACCGCCAACCGGCAGCAGAATACGACTCAGCAAATCGCGTTCGATACCAAACAATACATACGACTGATCTTTGTTGGGGTCGCTGCCACAGTGCAGCGAATATTCGCCCGTGGCTTCATCCTGCAAAATGCGAGCGTAGTGGCCGGTGGCGATGTGGTCGGCTCCCACCTGTTGAGCGAACGTCCACAGCTTGCCAAACTTCAGCCAGTTGTTGCACTGCACGCAGGGGTTGGGAGTTCGGCCGGCCAGATATTCGTCGGCAAAGTAGTCTTTGATTCGCTTAAACGAATCGGAGAAGTTCAGCGAATGAAAGGGGATGCCCAGCTGATCGGCCACCCGGCGCGCGTCTGCCGCATCTTCAGCACTGCAGCAGCCCTGCTTGTGAGCGGGCGTGTCGAGTACCGGCAGCAGGCCGCCCGGAGACACCGCGCAGGCCTGCTTTTCCGTTTCGCCGGAACGCATAAACAGGCCGATGACTTCGTACCCCTGCCGATGCAGCAGCACGGCAGCGGCCGAACTGTCAACACCACCGCTCATGGCAAGGACAACGCGTTTGGGCATGGAATCAGGCTTTCTGGAAATTGCGGACAACAGCAGAAGTCAAAAGGATCGCTGGAGAATGTTTGAAGTCAACCAGGGAGGTGCGAATCCGAGGAAGATTCGCGGCAATGTGAGTGCGAAGCAGTGGTCGAATCGCCGTATGCTGCGAGTTGCTATTGATATGCGCGTTTACTTGTGTGCGGGTGCTGATGAAGCGATCCGCTAGTGTCGTGGACGTTTTAGTCCTGTAAGGACGGACTTCGGTTAGCCGCGAGCGGAAGCCCGCGGTGTACGATTCAAACTTTTCACAAGCCCCATCGGGGCGATATTGGAAGTGAGACGACGCGAGCAGTACCGGTGTCGCCCATATGGGGCTGATGTTTCGATGAATTTCGGTTCCCCGGACGGACGCCCGGGGAATCGAATGTCGTCCCGATGAGACGGAATCACAGTGGTCTGTTAACCTCTCACCTTACTTGCGGTGTTCTTCACATTATTCGGCACAACTGAAAGCCGCTATCTATGAATCTGAATCATCCCAAACTCGTCAATCTGCTGCGAATGGCCTACTCCGCTGAGAAGGCCGCCGCATTTGCTTACATTGGACACGCCAAATCAGTGAAGGATCCGGAACAAAAGGCGGCCATCAAACAGATCGAAGACGATGAATGGGATCATCGCCGCGAAGTCCTGGCGATCATGCAGCAGTACGACATCCCGATTTCGAAGTGGTACGAATTCAAGTTCCACGTCATCGGACGATTTATCTCTGCGTGTTGTTATGTGATCGGCTGGTTTATGCCGTTCTACTTTGCCGGACGACTGGAAAGTGGCAATGTGTGCGAGTACTTCCGCATGATGCACTACTTCGAAGAATTGGATATCAAAGATCACCACGCCACACTTTACCAAATGGGCATCAAGGAGAAGGAGCACGAGATGTTCTTTCTGGAAAACCTGCAGTCACATCGGCTGCTGCCCTTCTTCGAAAAAGTCTTCGCGTGGGGAAAAGATCACACGTTCAACGACGTCGATCTGGAAGCCAGGTATTCCGTCGATGCCTCGACCAAATATTGCCGTCAGGAAAAAACATGAAAGCCCCGTTATGGATCATGGTTTGGTGCATCGCCTGTGGTTGCAACGAAGCGTCGACCGAGCCGACCGGTGCCATCGAGCGTGCCGAAACATCGCACGGATATCTGGGACTGATGTTCGAATCCATCGACAATCAACCGCTGGTGGTATCCGGTTGTGTTCCGGGCGGAGGTGCAGAATCTGCGGGCGTTCAGGCTCAGGACGTTCTGGTCCGGCTGGACGATCAGGACAGACCATCGTTCGCGAATCTACTGGAAATCATTGCCGAAAAAGAACCGGGGGATACAGTCGTCGCGGTCTTCGAACGCAGCGGCGTGCACGTGTCGATACCTTTTCCGCTGATGAGCTTCGACGATATCCAGACAACAATGGAAGCTCAGCAGGATGATCGGCAAGCTGAGAATTGACCTGCGGAAGGCGGCGTCTTCAACTGTGAATTAGCTGAGTGCAATTCCTGAAAGCGATCCGGTATTCTGGGCAGATGATTGATCAACTCCCACCATGCTGGCGAACGGCCCTCGCCGATGAATTCGAAAAGCCTTATTT
>CAYZYB010000614.1:0-3965 GCA_964481505.1 uncultured Planctomycetaceae bacterium
GGTGGTAATGGTCAAGGTGGTGTACGACGTTTCCGAGACATCACTGATGGTTTGTCCAACACAATTTGTATGGGCGAGCGAATCAAAGCCAAGGGTGGAGCAGTGAGCATTTTTGACGGTGCAACAGCCACAGGTGTTGCTAACGGTGGGCGAACGAATCCCGCTGACTGTGTTGCTTCTGTCGACTCAACAGGAACCTACACAGTGAGTTTGGACAACCGTGGCTCACGACTCGCGGGTGTCCGAGCCTATGATGGTGCACCACCATTCACCGGTGTTACCACAATCATTGGGCCAAATGGACCATCTTGTAAGAACCAGAACAACAATCAACACGATCGTGATGGTGTGATGACAATGAGCAGTCACCATCCTGGTGGTGCTCAGGTCTTGCTGGGCGACGGTTCGGTCCGATTCATCAGTGAGAACATTGACACTGGTGACCTGACGGCTGCACCTCTAACAGGTAGTGGCAATAGTCCATATGGTGTATGGGGAGCACTGGGAACTGTCGCTGGACGTGAAGTCATCGGCGAGTACTAGGCCCCTTTGCTGAATTGCCAATGAAGACCCTGAGCGGGCTGCGCGGCAGCCCGCTCTTCTTCTTCCTGCCTTTAAGAATCAAAACATAGCTTACCATGAATCGATTTCTTTGCTTCGCACTGATTGGCGTGTTTTCCGGCTTGTCTGGATGTGGCGGAGGCGCCGAAGGTGGAAAGCCCGTCTTTCCTGTTACGGCCACGATAACAATGGACGGAGCCCCACTTGCTGGTGCGACCGTTTCATTTGCACCGACACAAAAGGGGCAACCAACTGCTATTGGGCGGTCAGACCAAGAGGGAAAAATCACACTAACGACTTACGAATACGGAGATGGTGCCGCAGAAGGCAAGTTTAATGTGGTCGTTAGAAAATCTGCCCCAGCAGCCGCAGCCGATACAAGCGGAGATGATGATGGACATGGAGCCGCATATGAGGCGGCGCCTATTGGACATAGTGCCCCCAAAAAGGGAGGTGCTGCAGATGATTCCAACTCCCTGGTCCCGGACATTTACACAAGTTCCAAAACCACACTGCTGAAAGCTGAAGTAACGGCCAGCGGTGACAACGTGTTCGTGTTTGAAATAAAATAAGAGGATGGCATCGCAACAAAAAAACAGAAAGCCACCTTTTCGAAGGTGGCTTTTCTTCGTTGGAGCATTGCTCATTCTCCTGTTTTGGCTCGCTGGCAAAGCGTGGTGGAAACCGTTGGCATCGGAAGAGCTTCTGGCCGTAGCTATTTCTGCCCTTAAAAAATCCGATTTCGCAACCGCAAGAGATGCAGTCGACCAAATTCCCAAAGACGCCCGACAATGGCAAAGAGGGCAGCTCATCGCTGGCGAGTCAGCGATCAAAGGTGGTCAGCTTGAACTCGGTCTACAGTACTACAAGAAAGCGGCCAGTGACCTTTCGACAGATCAGGGACTGCTGGCACTGTTCTCGCTGGCTGAAACCCAGTCAGAATTGGGTATATTAAAACAGGCCGAACTGTCCTACCGCAAGATTCTAAAATCACAGCCGAACAACGGGGTTACGAATCAGCGGATGGCATTCCTGCTATTGATGACGAATCGTCGTTGGGAATCGCTGAACCACTTTTTCGTACTAATCAAAGGTGGTGATGCCACATATCGAGAGCTCGGGATAGCAGCCGACGTTTCTCGGCAAATCCGACAGCCAGACGCCCTGAAAAAGTGGGATCAAAAGAACCCTGAAGAACCTCTCGTCCAACTCGCACTTGCGACCGACGCGTTCTCCGAAGGTGAACCGAACGCACGTCAACGATTGGATGCACTGGTATCGACAAGCCCGGAACTTATCGCAGCTCAGGCGATGCTTGGCGAACTGCTCGTAGAATCACTCGACAAAAACGAATTCCTCAAATGGCACCGATCTCTTTCCCCCGCTGCTGATACTTCTCCAGATATCTGGTACGTACGTGGGCTTTGGGCGAGAAAACAGTCCGACCTGGAGACAGCAGCTGAGTGCTTTTGGCAAGCAGTCATTCGATCTCCGTTTCATCGTCGAGGATTCACATCGCTGGCTCAGGTCCTGGTGGCAACGAAATCGCCTCAGGCACAGGAGGTTGTCGAGTACTCAATCTTAATGATGAAGTTGTCTCAGACGATCGACAAAGTTCTTGGGGCAAACGGAAAGAACAACAAGGCAATACGCGAGGTCGCCGAATTAATGGAAGACCTTGGACGCGTCTGGGAAGCTTGCGCTTGGGCCGTGGTCGGTCGCAATCAATCGCCAAATTCGGAATGGCCGTCACAGATTTTTGAACGCCACAGCCACAAACTTAACCCTAATTTTCCGCGGATCGTTGCAGAGAAAAATCCGGTATTAGGTCGAATCATCGAACCCGTTCCGGCATTCGTGAAATTGCTCGAAGTCACATCGCAAGACGAGCAGTCGACTCGCGTAGCATCGACTGCTGATCCAGCTGATATTCGATTCACAGAAACTGCTTTGATTTCGTTCGAGTACTTCAACGCCGATGATCCTGAGACCAGGGGGGTACGCTCTTTCGAACAAACTGGCGGCGGTGTCGCCATCATCGACATCGATCTCGACACCGTTCCGGACGTTTTTTTCACACAGGGTACGGACTGGAAAACCGGTAGTAACGTTCCCAACACGAAAGACGGTCGAACGGACAAGCTGTATCGCAATCGAGCGGGGGGGGCGTTTTCCGAAGTCCCCGGCAATCTGCCAGATTCCGGTTTTGGACAGGGTGTGTCCGTAGGCGATTTCAACAACGATGGCTTCCCTGATCTGTACGTCGCCAACGTGGGCCGAAACGCACTCTATGAGAACATGGGAGACGGAACATTTCGTAATGTTACAAAGCTCGCGAAACTCAGTGACGATTCATGGACGGCCAGCGTCTTGTTATGCGACCTCAATGTTGATGGCCTCCCGGATTTGTTCGACGTAAATTACCTGACAGGTGAAGGTGTCTATGATAAAATCTGCCGTGACCGCGCCTGTTCACCCAGTGTGTTCGACGGTGCGCCAGACAGAGTATTGATCAATATGGGGGACGGAAGCTTCGCTACGGCCGAAGGGGCAACGCCGTTAGGACTTTCGAAAGGGCTTGGTATCGTTGCTTTCAAAGCAGACGACAGCCACGGGCCCGTTCTTTTCATCGCGAACGATCAAGTCGCCAACTTCTTTTTGACAAGTCGTGCGACAGAAAACCCGGTGGATCTTGAGTTCACCAATGAGGCGATTATCAATGGCCTTGCCTATAACAATCATGGGCTGCCGATGGGCTGCATGGGAATTGCCATTGATGATCTGGATAGAAACAATCTGCTCGATCTGTTCGTGACGAATTTTCAGGACGAACCCAACACTCTGTATTTACAGGACACTCCAGGGCTGTTCATCGACGCCACAAAAGCGGCTGGTATCGAAGCTGCCGGAGTACCGTTTACCAGCTGGGGAACTCAGCCCCTGGATGCAGACCTTGATGGCTGGCCGGACATCATTGTCGCTAACGGTCATGTCGACGATGGTCGCGTTGAAGGAAGGGACTATCACATGCGCCCTCAGTTCTTTCGGAACGTCGGTGGTCGCTTTAAAGAAGTATTGCCGCGAGAAATTGGACCGTGGTTTGCAGAAAAGAAACTCGGTCGCGGGTTAGCTCGGGTTGACTGGAACCTAGACGGGCGACCGGAGTTCATTGTTTCGAATATCAACGCACCGGTCTCTGTCCTTCGCAATGACTCGACCTCGACCGGCCACTTTCTCAGGCTAAAGCTGGTGGCCACGCAGTCCGCCCGCGATGCTATCGGAGCACTCGCCACAGTGAAAACATCGGGCAACGCCGAAATCACCAGGCAGCTCACCGCAGGCGACGGATATATGGCCAGCAACGAACGAGTCATCGAATTTGGTCTTGGAGACATCTCTGAGAT
>CAYZYB010000615.1:0-3954 GCA_964481505.1 uncultured Planctomycetaceae bacterium
GTCCGGAGCATCACCATAGTCATAGAGTACTGGCGGAGCTGCGACGTCCCAGCCCAGATCATCAAGAGCTGCCCAGTCGAGATCTGTCATTTCCTTTCGGGTACCAGTGGTCAGATTCGGATCGAGTGCCGCTTCCTGAGTTTCGATAGTGCCTGGCAGTGTGCTGGTCGTGTTGAAAGCAAAATGACCTCCACTGGAGCTCATCGGTATCGTGCTACCGAAGACACTGACAGACTCGGCTCCGAAGAACTCATTCGAAGCGTTGATATTGTTGGCGAAAGAATCAGCGGTACCAAAACCAAGTACATGAGCGAGTTCATGAATTGCCACGGAATAGAAATCAGTTTCTCCACTACCTGGTTCATCCGTCGAAAAGTTCCACGTTGCTCCTGTATCAAAAGTAATCATTCCTCCCCAAGGCGCGAAATCTGTGTCTGTGGTCCCATCCGTATCCACACCGGCTTCGCCGCGTGTCAACAAAGTGTCAAGGAAGGCTCTGCTCCCGCTAGCGCTCAGACCGCCGGGCCCTCCGCTTCCAAGACTCGACAGGCTGCGACCTCCCGCATAAACCACAATCGTGTCAGCAGCGATGTTGAGATCCACAATACTGACGCTGTCGCCGGTCGCTGGGCTGTTGAAAGTTGCTGTCCAGGTATTGCTGCCGCTCGGTGTGATCGCGTCCAGATCGTCTGTAATCCGCGATTCGAAGACAGCGGCCGCGTCTTCCAGGATATCTCTGCGGCTCGGATCATCAAAGAACCCATTGTCGTCGTAGGAGTAGTCAAGGACGATGTCGAATGTCAGCAACACCTTCGATTCAAGTCGTTCGGTCGTGTTTCCGTGGTTTGCTGACGGTCGGGTTCTTCGGCTTGACCTCGCAGAAAAACGTCTGCATTTACAGTCTGTCAAAATTCTTGAGAACCACTCACGAATGCTCAACATGTCTTGCCTTCAATTTCAGATCGTTAATCGAGTTTCCTATGAGCCAATAAGGCTCAGGATTTGGCCCGGCGCTCTGTTGCTTACAGGCGTTATCGACAGGAGGCTGGTTCGCACGTTTGGGACATACGAAAATCCATTGATTTGACCTCCAATGCGCTTGGTTCGATGCCCCGCTTCATCAGCATCACCGTTACGATCAATAATGCCCTAACCGCAGAACTCGTGAAACAGGGGGAGACATGTTCCAATGTACACGGTACTTCGTGAGACTTCGCGGCGCATGCGAATTGCCTGATTGTTTCTGTGGTTCCGCTGGATGAGGCAGAATGACAACGTTATTGATGAGTGCTTACCACTCATGTTTCGTTGTGCCAACCCGTGTTGTTGTCCGCGATCGTCAGTGGTGATGGAACTGCCGCGTTGAATCAACGTTTGTTGGATATGCATGTAGTCGTACCAGGCGACGTTTGCAAATAAGGAAAACTACTTAGCTGAAAGGCAATTGCCTGCAACGGAAATTCTTGGCCTACGCTTTTGGAAATCGGTCGACAGACCATATTCTTTTGAGAGCACCCAAAAATGCAAAAACGTTCGCGTCACAACAGCCAGATTGAGACTTTGGAAAAGATGGTTCTGATGTCAGCTTCGCTGATCGACGGCAGCGCCGAAGCGGAACTGGTGGAAGGCACGAACAGCGATAACTTCATCAACGCTCACGGCGGAGACGACCGGATTCACGCTGGGTTGGGATCGAATTTCGTAGATGGTGGCGAAGGTTTTGACATTCTACTCGTGCCGGAAGGAAATCTGGAAGATTTTCGTGTCGACCGACTTCCGGACGGAACCTTTCGCGTGCAGGGTGAGGATGCTGAATCCGGCGCGGACGTCGATTTGACGCTCGTTAATGTTGAGCAAATCGAATTTCGTGACTCGTTGATCGAACTGAACCCACTGCCGTCATCCGACACGCCAACTGACAATGAACCTGTTTTCCTGAGCAGCAATGACGAATTTCTGTTGCGAGTAGTCGAACTGACGAACGAAGTGCGTCGAGAAAACGGGCTTCAGGATTTAGCAATCAACAGTACCCTGCAATCGGCGGCTCAGCTGCAGTCGACCAATATGGCCGAACTGGATTTCTTCAGCCACACTGGTAGAGACGGACTACAAGCCTGGCACCGGGCTGAGAATCTGGGTTACAACTATCAGGCGATTGGCGAGAACATCGCTGCGGGCCAACTGACGCCGGAAGCTGTTGTTGACGGCTGGGTCAACAGTCCCGGTCACCTGGCCAACATACTTAATCCGCAGTACACAGAGATTGGCGTTGGCTATCAGTTTCTGCAAAACGACACAGGAGTCGTCAACTTCCATCACTACTGGACGCAAGTATTTGGAACTCAGCTCCCGACTGCCGACGTAGACCTGGCATCGGACTCAGTCGCAGAGGAGCAACCGTTTGAAGTTGTTGCCGCCGTTGATGAAGTCACCTCTGAACCTTCTTCGGTGCAGCCACCACGTGTTGAAGTCGAGCCTGAGCCAGAACCCGTCGACGTTCAACCTCAACCGATCGAAGTTGACACGCCTATCGCCGATAACGAAGTGGTAAGCGAGCCCGAGCCAGTCACACCGCCGCCAGTCGAGGTAGTGTCCGAACCAGAAATCGCACAGCCGGTTGAGAGTCCTGAGACAACGACCCCAATCGTTCCGACAGCCGAAGTCGAGCCCGAACCCATCAACGTTCGACCCCAATCGGTCGAAGTTGACGCGCCTGTCACCGACAACGAAGTGGTAAGCGATCCCGAGCCAGTCACACCGCCAGCAGTCGAGGTCGTGTCCGAACCAGAAATCGCAGTGCCGGTGGAAAGTCCTGAGACAACGTCCCCAATCGTTCCGCCTGCCGAAGCCGACACGGCTATCACCGACAACGAAGTGGTAAGCGATCCCGAGCCAGTCACACCGCCGGCAGTCGAGGTCGTGTCCGAACCAGAAATCGCAGTGCCGGTTGAGAGTCCTGAGACAACGCCCCCAATCGTTCCTACTGCCGAAGTCGAGCCTGAGCCCATCAACGTTCAACCGGTCGAAGTTGACACGCCTATCACCGATAACGAATTGGTAAGCGATCCTGAGCCAGTCACACCGCCGGCAGTCGAGGTCGTGTCCGAACCAGAAATCGTATTGCCGGTTGAAAGTCCTCAAACAACGCCCCCAATCGTTCCAACAGCCGAAGTAGAACCCGAGCCGGTCGACGTTCAACCACAACCAATCGAAGTGGAGTCTCCTGCCAGCAACGTCGAACCACGGAACGATGCTGATCTCACACCACCACCTGTTCAACTAACCACTGAGCCGACACCAGAAGGCCCGGTTGAAACTTTAGAGCCAGCACCACCAACTATCCTGCCGGCTGTGGTTGTTCCTGAACCGACTGAAGTTCCGCAACAACGGACCGAACCCCAGCCAGCTGTTGCCGAAGATGAACCCCAGCCGCGTGAAACGTTGTCGCCGACCACACCAGTAACTCTGGAGCCACCTATCGAAATCGAAGCCGAGGCCGTTCAGGTTGCCGCTGAGCCAGTCGAAGTAGTGGCTCCGACCAATGACGTTGCTCGTGCTGGCGAAAACACCTCGGTGCAGACAACACCGCCGGACGACGTACAACCTCAGCCCGCTGTCGACCCTCAGCCCGTTGCAACGATACCAGCGGCTCCGTCTGTTGAAACCGTGACAACCGAGGCTGATCGGGTACCGGACACCATCCGCGAACAAACGACAGATGTCCAGCCAGCCGCAACTTTGTCAGTTCCACAAGATTCTGCGATAGATCAAGTCGCTGCCGTTCAGCTTTTCTCAGCCGAAACAGCTCAAGCCAATCCGTTCGAAAGCACGAATCAAGCCGAACGCTTTGGTCTGAATCGCGGAGCAGCGGAACGATTTATGAATGCATGGCTTCCGAATTCCGCCGACAACTCTGTTCTGAGCGAGCTACGTGAGAAGAAGGCTGATGACGAT
>CAYZYB010000616.1:0-3950 GCA_964481505.1 uncultured Planctomycetaceae bacterium
GAATCTCGACCTCGTTTGATCCGTGTGTTCATTGGGAACGAGTGCGCGCTGTGGCGACACGCCTGTTTTTTTGTCACTGTGAGGTAGCGGATTATGAAGTTGAATGAACTTCTTTCGCGCTATCTTTTCAGGCGCAGATCTCGTCGCGAACGTCGAAAAAAATCGGCACTACACCCTTCCCCGGTCACGCTGGTTGACATACAGCTGGAATCACGGATTCTGCTTTCCGGAACGTCGCAGCCGGAACCTGCTGCGACAGATGCGCCAACAATTACGATTCGGAGCGCGGAGGCTGGCAACGCTGCAGTGATTAGCGTTGTCAGTGAAAGTTCGTTCACGATCACGGCTGGTGATCTCTACCTGGCAGCAGCGAACGCAGTTGATACAACAGACCACTGGGATTTGGTCGTCGTAGAAACCAGTCCGCCGGAGCTGCCGGATGATTCCGGTTTCGACGCAGCGATCCCCCCTGCCGATGTAAGCAGAACGTTACTGGCTTCCGGATTCGGCACGCAGAATTTTTTCGTCCACCTGGACGGCACTGCTGACAATCAAAACCTCAGGCTTACAGATGCCAGCACCTTGCTGCAATTCGATGGCCATCAACTACAGATTGTTGACACCAACTACGATGCCAGCCCGGGTCCGCGTGGAGCAGCACCGGACATCGCCAATCAAATCGGTCAGACCAAAATCTCACCGATCGAAACGGCACGCAATGAATCATCGATCGCTCGTTCTGACATTGACACCGCCGCAGCGTCTGATGATTCATCCATCTCTTCAGCAACGAATGCCGATCGATCGGACACCACAGTAGACGCCAACTCGTCAGACAACGTCGGCTCGTCGCATCAACCGATCGACTTGTTCTTTGCCGCGGTCCTGGACAACCCATTCTGGTCAGTGGAATCAGAAGAAGTCAGCCACGCGCCGCGAGCACAGAGATATCCGAAAAACGACATACGCCCGTCCGTACTGATTGAATTCCAGGAAGACACACTCGCGGTCGAAGAACAAACTTACTCAATCGATTCACTAAAGCGACGCACAGAAAAGTCGTTGCAAAAATCGTCTGCCGCCAAGACCAGCGTCTTTACAACTTCAGACTCGAAAACGACATTTGCTGAACTGCTGAATTCATTCGTGCAGTTCGACACATCGCAACTGCTGGAAGAAGACCAGGCACTCACAGACTGGCTCAGCGAACAGCTCGGACTGACGGCCTTCGGAGAGGAAGTTAATGACCTTGAGGCTTCCACCGTCTCGACAACGTTCGCCGACACCAATGAAGTTGCGAACAACGAAGAACAGATCGAACGCCTCCAACAGTCGTTCCTGAAAATTGACTACTCGTCCAGCCCGGATGCCGCAATCACGATTCTGTCGGATCAACCTCCGGTTCCGCCGGAAATCGTGGGCATCTGGCAGCGGATTCGTTTCGATTGCAATCCGCGCGGACCGCCGGTCAGCGATCGAGCGACTGGTTTCGGATTTTCATCATTCCCTGTCGGTACCGCACAGCTGCAACAGCTGCGGTACAGCATCGCTCCAAGAGGACCATCTGTGGCTTCCGTCAACTGACGCGGAAACCTTTTCAGATACCCTTTGGAGTCATAAATGATGTCCCTGAACCCCGAAGATTCCGTGATGCGGAATCTTGCTCGCTACCAGTATTTTCGAAACAGACATCTGACAGCATCACAGGATGCCGACGACCTGTTTCAAGACGCGTGGATTCACTTTAACCATTCTGAAGACGAACAAGCTTCGTCAGAAGATGACCAGACTTCGCAGACGAAGCGTTTGCGAAAAGCAGTGCGTCGAGCCACAGATCGTGCGTTCGGCAAATTGCGGAAACGTTGTGCTCGAGGCAATGCTTCGGAAACGACGATGGAGTTTGAACCGGCGGACTGTCTTCCGGATTTCGATCTTGTCATTGACCTGCGTAACCAAATCGAATCACTGCCGCTCGAAGAGCGACTGGTGATCGAACTGTTGCGAAGCGGCTATGACGGAACCGAAATCGCCACCATGCTTGAGCTTTCGCCTCAGGCAGTGACTCGACGGAAGCAGAAAGCAATCGAAAGACTTCGACAGAAACTGGGTGTGTCAGCATGAAGAATTCGAACATCATGCCTTCCGCGCGTCACACAGATACTGATGCGAATAAAGTATGTCGGCAGGTTCGTGAGAACCTGCCGCAAGAATTGCTGGGAGAACTGGACGAGGATTCCTCGTCCGTCCTGTTCCAGCATGTCAGCCAATGCCGCAGTTGCCTGGAAGCGTACATCGCTCTCCAGGCCGCTGCGGACCTGGCAGGCGTTTCTGACCTGCGATAAATATCAGCCGACGAGAATACGACAGCAACACAAAGAAACGAAGATCGCCAGCGGAATCTGCTTCTGGCGGCCTTCGTTTCTTTTCGTTGATACCCGCCTTTGCGACAGCGGCCTGAGCATTCTCGAACATCCAGGACATCAACTATCACGCTGCGTTCGTAAGCCGAGACAGAAACAATTCGCTTACGGCGACGACAACAGTGGTCATAGCTGGGTGATGCACTGCAAAATTGTTATGCTGCCGTGAGCGTTTCCAGAGCCAATGTCGATGACTTCCACGGAGAACATTCATCATACATGGCACTGCTAAAATTCACTTCAAGATCTCGCGCAAGTTAGATATCGATGCACAGAGTCAGCAGAATCATTGTTGGAGTCGAGATGCCGGATAGTCGGCCATGGGACGCCGCAAATTTGGCAGCTCCGGCTCGGCTGGCCGTGCGGCAGGCGTTTCAGGTGGCAGAAGCCGTCAATGCTTCTATCGATTTGGTGTGCGTGCTGCCGGAAGCTTCTGCAGGCTTTTTCGGTTCAGAAGAAGACGCTGCAAAAGAAGTTGAGACAGACAAAGCCGAAGCGGAAGCCGTGCTGGCAGATTTAACTCAACAGTACGCACAAATCTTTGGCGAAACGAAAACAGACTCCACCATTGTGTTTGGTCGGCCGTGGCTGGAGATCCTAAAGATTGCGGGTACAGATCGAGACAATCTGATCCTGTGCGGCACGCGCGAGCAGGGAGCTGTTAGCCGCTTGTTGTTCGGCAGCACGGGACTGAAGCTTCTTCGAAACGCCCCCTGCCCTGTGTGGCTGGTGAAACCTCGCATCGATGACGATGCCGACATCGACATTCTGGCGGCAACGGATCTCAGCGAAGTGGGTGAAGACGTCCTCGAAATCGGAGTCACGCTGGGACAGACTCTTCCGGTTCGCCTAAGCGTGCTGCACGCCGTGGACGACGATCTCAATCGACATATGGCTCGAACTGGCGCATCCGAAGAAGAGCTGGCGAGCCATCGGAAAAAAGCGCACCAGGCTGCAGAAGAAAAACTTCATGGACAACTTTCCATGACAGATTTTCGAACCGTTGAACAGGGCGTCAAAGTTCAAATTGCAGAAGGCCCCGCAGATTCGTGCATCCTGTCGGCCATCGAAGAACTCGACATCGACCTGCTGATCATGGCAACCGCAGGGCGTGGTGGCATTCCCGGAATGTTGTTCGGCAACACGGCGGAAAGACTGCTGTCGCAGTTGCCCTGTTCGATCCTTGCATTAAAGCCGGACGACTTTAAGTGCCCGGTTGAGCTTGAGAGCTAATTCGACCGGGCGCTGGAAACAACGCTTAGGCCTCTGACTCGGCTTCCGGCTGGAAGTCGACATTCGCGTAGACAGCAGCCAGCGGCAGATTCGCAACAATATCCGGCAAAGCAATCTTCGCTTCCAATCCTGACACGACAGTCTTCTGAAATTCGCCGTCCACACGACGATAAACCGTTGCCGCGGCAAAATCCTGCTCAAACATGATGTAGGCGGCCAGAGAGTTGATTTGCAAGTAAGCCTGCAGCTTCTCACCTTCATCAATCCGGCGAGTGCCCGGAGAAAGCACTTCAACGA
>CAYZYB010000617.1:0-3946 GCA_964481505.1 uncultured Planctomycetaceae bacterium
CAGTGACAGACATCGCAGGAAGGGCAGTTTCATATTGTTGTTCACAATAAGTGGCGTTTGGGAAGTTGAAGGATCAGCAGCGGATTTTGCGAAGGTTTTACATTCAAACTGAGCACGCGCCAATGAACGCCGCTGTCCGGTTAATCAGCCGCATGGGATACCGAAGAGGCTGGCGGGAATTCTGCCCACAGACAATAACGACGATAACCACTCTGTGTCAGTCGAAGCTATTCCGGCGGAGATTCCGAGCTGGCGTCGATATCGTCGGCATCCGAAATGTCCGCTTCATCGTCTGCCGCGTTCTCCAGTGGCCATTCTTTGCCGGGAAAAAGCGTTAGCAGGGCTGGCAGAAACAGCAGGTCGGCCAGCAGTGCAGCTGCGAGTGTCATGCAACCCATCGCTGCAAAATTGACGTGTGGCGGCATGTTGCTGGTCAGCACCGTTCCCAGGCCAGCGGTCATCACCAGCGTTGTCATCATCAGGGCACTGCCGACGGAAATAAAGGTGCCTCGATTGGCTTGTATCGGCGTCTTTCCCTGGCTGCGTTCGTGACGAAAGTGTGTCAGGTAATGAATGGTATCGTCCACTGCGATTCCCAGGCAAATGGCGAATGAACATGCACTGGCGATCCCAAGCCGTTCGTTGATCAGCAACCGCAACGCGCCAGCGGCTGCCAGCGGCATGATGTTCGGCAGAATGGAAATCAGCCCTACTCGCAACGACCGAAAAGCCATCGCCAGAATCCCGAAAATGACGATCGACGCCATCGCCAGGCTCCACATCAATTCTTCAATCATCTGCCGAACCACTCGACCTTCAATCAACTGGTCGCTGTAGAGTTCAACGTGAAATCCCGGATGCTGCTGTTCGACCTTCCTGATCGCAGCATCGATTCGATGGAATACCGGGTCGAGCTTAAAGATTCCGAAGTCCTGCAACCGTGCAGCGACCTGCGTCTTGCCAATTTCCGGGCGGTAGAATTGTGCTCGCAATTCTTTCGGAAGGCGAGTGGCAAGAAAATGTTTGTCTCGCGGGTCCGTCCCTGCAAACAGAGTCAGCATCGTTCGGATAGATACTGACGCGCCGACCATTTCTTCCTTCGCAAGCACTTCTTCGCACGCCTTGACGACGGGCCATATTCTGTCCCGTTTCATTTTCTCGGCAGTCCCCGCCTCGATATCGGCTTCAGCCGGTACGTCCCAGCTCACGATCAAACGCAGGTACCGCGTCCCGCCCATGTGTTCGTCGCAGTGGCGCATCGCCGTGAATTCTTCGGCATCGTGCGGAATACGGTCGCTGATCCGGTCGTCGGGCACGAGATTTGTGCAGGCGTAAAGGCAAACGGCGGTCAGCAGAAAACCAGCGGCAGTCACCAGCTTGGCGTATCGTGATGAAAAGTTGACAACGCCGATGCAGCCGTTCATCAGCCTGAAGATCGAATCCTTTGACGTGTCAACGTGAATGCTGTTGCCCAGCCACGAATTAGCCAGCAGCGGCGATACCAGCACCACCGACAGAAATGTCACCACAACTCCGATGGCAGAAACACGACCAAACCCGGATATCATATCGGCATTGGAAATCATCAGCGAACCGAAGCCGATCGCTGTGGTGATCGATGTCAGCAGGCATGCCGGACCAATATGCCGAACCGCATCGTAAACAGCGTCTCGAGCGTTCAAACCGGCAGCCCGCTGGTGCCGAATGCGCACGACCAGGTGAACACCATCGGTAAAGCCGATCATGATCACCATCACGGGCAGAATGATCTTTGCCAGTTCGTTCTCTGACTGCCCCAGCAATCGCAGCCATCCCAACGTCCACGCCAGTCCGACAAACGGCCCTGAACCGGCGATGAAGATCGCAGCAGGACGCCGAAAGATCACCACTGACAACACTGTGACCAACGTGTAAGACAGGGCTTGAATCTGAATATGAGCTTTCTCAAGCATCCTGTCGTGAAGTTCATACAACGCCAGCGCACCCGTTGATCGAGTTTTGATGCCCACGGGGTCAAGCAGCTTGCGGGCGACTTTCAGCAGAGGCTGGACATCTTCGCGTTCGCGAACATCCAACAGAAACAGGATGCTTGTGCCGTCGCTGGAAATTAAGCTGTCTTTGGAAAGCGGGTGCCCCAGCAGGCGGTCTTTGGCAGCCAGCAGCGTTTCCGCTGTGACGTCGTCGGCTGCGGGCAGAATGGGCGTCTGCTTTCCACGGAGAGTGACGTTTGCAAGGTCTCCCATCCAGACCAGGTTGTGAACCGGTTTTGCCGACTTAAGTTCGTCTGCGGCAGCATGCAGAGCGACAACACGTTCGGTCGTGAAGAAGTCGTCACATTCCAGCAGAAGCACCAGCGGCGCATTGAACTTAAAAGTCCTTTCCGCGGACTTCAGCTCATTCATCACTTCCGCTGAAACCCACCCTTCCGCAACGGGTTCCGCCAACCGATACCCTGCGAATCCCAGGATCGGCGGAATGCTCAGCGCAATCACAATGCACCAGCCAAGCAGGCGGCGATCAGCGGATAGTCGAGCGATAAAATTCATACGCCTGGGCGTAAACAGAGGGGGTTCCGAAAATTAGAATTGGCACGTTGTACTAACGACGTCGCAAAATTCTATTCACGGCACCCAGACGCCCCTCAATTCCTGCGAACCGGAACGAAAAATACAGCGTTTTACCGACTCTCACGCCATCGGGTGCCCACAGAAAGCGGCAACTCGAACAAAAACGCCTGCTCTGTTACTGAGGAATCAGATCGGCCCATGGCTTCATCTTAACCCGAAGCGTGACTTCCGGAATCTCCGGCAAGTCGTCCTGTGGGGGCGGGCCAAACGGATTCATGAATCCTCGATGGCGGCTACTGTAGCCGCGTTTGATTCGAATCGTCATGTTTTCCCCTTCGCGATAGTCCATCAAACGTTCGACCAGATCGTCGAAATCACGAAGCAGCGATTCGTCTTTTTGAGCAGGAGTGATTTCTATACCACCACCATCGTCTGAGGGATCTTTGCTGTCGCGGGCTTTCGGCAGCTCGGCATTCGTGGGACGTGTATCCTTCGGTTCAATCGCCACGATCAGGTCTCCTTTTGCAAGGCCCGCGTCGTGAGCAGAGCTGCCCTCTGTGACGTCCTCAATCAGAACTCCCGGCGCGAAACCAGGCGTGGCCACAATCCCCAAAGCAACTCGTGAACGTTTCGACACGCGATTGCTTCCCACCACAGACAGCAGTTGCGATTCCTGCTCGTCGGTCAGCGGGTTCCCGTACAAAAGGAAGATCTGAATGCCGTTGACCGACCGCACTGGACCGCACAACACACTGAGTCGTTCGAATATTGCCAACCCGTCGTCACCGCCCTTCCAGGCGTCTGTGATCAGAATGCGATACGAATTGCTGGTCGACGATCTTGGGAAGAGGTTGGCATTGCGTGACGGCAAAAAGGATCCCTGCCGCACGATGGCGCCGTGGCGTCTGAGTTCTTTCACCGCGATGTCGATGCGCGTCTGCCAGTGTTGCCGGAGGCTTTGCTGAGCAATATCGGCGAGAATCAGACGTTCATTCTGCGTCTGGTTTTCCAGGATACCGGATGCGGCTTTGATGTCAGTCGGATTTTGAGAAGCATAGCGGGAATCGAGTTCCGCCTGGATTCTTAACACAACCTCAGCATTTGGCGAATCGCTAGCCTGGTGAGCAAGACGGATGATTTCTGCCGCAGAGAGCTTCTTCAAGCCAACGGATGCAGCAGCGCGAACGGCAAAGTCACTCGCCCCAAGATCCTGCAGAAGATTCCGCGATTCCGAATCTGCTGCCGACGCAATATCCGTCTCATCGATTTGCGCGGAAACTTCCGCGGAAGTCGACAAGAGGCCCACGATTGACAGAGCGCTGGCAATACTCAGCACGCAGCGAGAGAATTTTTGCGGAGATCTTTCCATACAGAAATTG
>CAYZYB010000618.1:0-3933 GCA_964481505.1 uncultured Planctomycetaceae bacterium
AAAATCAACCAATACTACGCACAGACTCCCAATTCGAAAAGAGGCTTACCCTGGTTATCAGCGGTGGCCATTGACCAAGCAACGCTGTCCACTCACTGCCCAACTCCGTTCTTCGCTCTCGCCATTGTTCTGGGGTTGTGACATCTCTTCCGTCTCGAAACTTCAAAACCGACTGGTAGTTTCCGTAGTCCTCGCGAAACGTTTCAGGGACATCGAAAAACGGAGCGATCTTTGCGGCGGCGGTATCGGTTTGGCCGAAACCAGAACGACACAACAGAAGTATCAGGACCAGTGCGAGCGACCGAAGCGTTTTCATGGCGTTGCCCTGTGAATTGCACGAGGAGTGATCGACAACCAGCGTTACTCTCTGAACATTTCCGCGAGGATTCAACCGTAGTGGCTCGCTACAGTTTCAGCAGGAACGCTTGCGCCAGTTCTGCGTATTCCGGTGAGTATTCGTGCCGGCGGATTTCGATGGTAAGCTCTGTTTCTTCGGCTGGGCCGTCTGTCGTCTTTGTGAATTCCAGAAGCACGCGTTTGGGTTGGTGCTTCGGCGTCGGTCTGACACAACACCATCGACTGCAGTGCATGCCGCGAGCTGTTGCAATGGCGATGATTTTGTCCGACTGTTCGAACGGCAGGATGACACAAAAACGTCCCGTTGTGGTCAGCAGTCGGCTTGCTGCATCGGCGAGGTCTGTAGAAGTCAGTGAATTGTCGTGTCGCGCCAGTTGCCGTGACGCATCGCCAGGCGGCAGGCTGTTTACAAAGTATGGCGGATTCGAAACGATCAGGTCGTAACGGTGATCTACGTCGAAGTCCTGAATGCTGCCAGAATGAGCAGCAAGACGATCCGCCCACGGGCTGCGTCCGAAGTTGTCCGTCGCCTGGTCAATCGCGGCTGCGTCGATTTCTACCGCATCAATGCGGGCTGCAGGAAATCGTTGAGCCAGCATCAAGGCGATGACTCCGGTGCCCGTGCCGATGTCCAGAATCGCTGAAGGTTCGGTTGCCTCCGCCCAACTTCCCAGCAGGATGGCATCCGTGCCCACTTTCATGGCGCAACGGTCCTGGTGGACTTCGAATTGTTTGAAGCGGAATGGTGCAGTCACTGCGATCTTTGTTGGCGGAGAGGGCTTGTTTGGGAGCATCGCTGTCATATCAGATAAGCACCCGCGCACAAGTAAACGCACCAATCAATGACGGCCCCGGATGTCTACCGACCGAATGTGAGCTTCAATGCAGTGGGTCTTGCGCTACCAGCTGAAGCTGCAGCGCCGACAATGGGCTAGCTGATGAGCTGGGAACCTGTTAGATATCTCTTCGATAAGATGAGACTTCAATGTGATTCGCCGCTGTGCAGTTGCCCGTGGAAGCCCTGGGCGTCAGTCCGGGAATGATACTTTGACCCAACAGAGCAAGGAGCCTCGAGATGGATGACAATCCCTATCAAGAGAGCAGCGAGCGGGAACGTGTACGCATTAACAGTGTCAAGCCATCGGGACGGATGTTCGTTGTCGGTTTCCTGTTTATGGCGTTGGGAGAGGTCGTGCAGTTGGTTGTTCGCTTTCGATCGCCCAGTATTCTGTCGGATATGATGACTACTCCAGGAGCGGGGGTTAAGCCCAGTGAAATCGTGGAGACGTTTCAGAGCTGGACGATGGTCTCAGCCATTGGTCGCTTAGTTTCGCTTGTTGGAGTTGCCTTGTTGCTATACACGATTTGGAAGCGATTGAGCGCGGTTGAGGCTGGTCGCAACCAAGACGCGTGAGGAATCATTTGCGAGATGTATCTCGTGATGTTTTCCGACGGATGCTTAGTTGTGAAGTGCCAGGTTCCAGGCTGATGAAGTTTGGCCTAACTCAAAGGCATGCTATTAGCGTTAAGCCGTTTGGACGTGCGATTGTCCTGAAACGAAAGTCATGCAGCCTGACCGAGACCATTGGCCGCGGGCGATGAGCATGCTGTTGTCTGGTGGTGGAATGTGGACCGGGCAGGTCATCGGCGCCACTAACAGCAATGGGAAAGAACCGATTAGTCGAAAGATGACGCCGAATGATCTATGGGCGACTGCGTATCGTCATCTGGGCATCGAATACACTCACGAATTTCTGGATCATCGATGCCGATGCATCCGTTCGGCGAACCGATTGCTGAGTTAATGTGATAAGATGACGAAACGGCTTTAGTTTTCCTCTGGTTTCTTTTTGCTTTCGTTTCCCTGTTGATTCTCTGCTCGTTTTTTTGGCGCCAAAGGCTCATTAAAGAATTCAGATAGATTCTTGAGTCGAGTGACCAGATCTTCATGTGAAGCCACGGGCGTATCACTAATCGCACCGACGAAGTATGGGATCATCGGTTTTTGCGGACCACTTCCACCGTGGGCAGGTTGGAAACACTTAAAGTTCTCGTGCACGCGGCGCTGAAAATTTGCCCAGGCTTCGGCGTCGTTCTCGAAAAAAGATGCTTTGGCGGAAAGGGCGAGTGCGGTTCGTTTTTCCTCGTCGCCATAGTATTCAATCGTCAGCAGAAGTTTGCTGGCATCGTGGAACATGTGTACGCCGACGGGGCGCTGTTCGCCACGACGAATGTGCCTTAGAAAAATGCCGGGTGAGACTTCCTCGCCCAGTAGATCAACATTCTCTTTCACGAATGTTGCCAGTCGGGACGCGAGGTTCGCAATCTTGTCTTCTTCTTGCTCGGCTTTCGTTAACCACTGCCCCAGTTCGACGCCCGTCCGAAAAATCAATTGCCCAGGGGCGTCGCCGTTTCTTGCCAGTGAGTCAAGTGCGTCAATGGTTTCTGCCTTTTCAATTGGCACACCAAATTCCGATTGAAACCAATTCAGTACGCGCGGACGAATGTTCTCCGCAAAGATGGTTGTTAAGGCCTCGGGATCCTTCTCTTGCAGAAATGAAAAACGATTTTGGGACAGACGTCGATATCGGTTGTCGTCTGACTCGTTTAGCCTTTCTCGCAGTACAAGCGACGCCATGAACAGTGTTGAGACGACGACCCAGATGGCCTGAAGGATTGTATCGTATGGCAGGAAGCTGAGGAGAATGGCAACGCAGGCTGACCCGAGTGCGACCAAAATTCTAAGCGTGAAAATCCCGTAAGCGTTTCTTCGGAACCAAGTCGGTAGTAGGCGATGCATAATGTCGGATTATTTCTCTTGAGCGAGTTAACTCTGAAAAACGACAGGGCGGTTGCGAGGATCACTTTTTATTGTCGTTTTCGTGTCTTTCGTTCGGATTGCAAATTTGGCAGGTTTGAAGCCACGACTGGATGTTGGACGTCAGCATTTTTGCGTTTGCTGCCGAAGATGGCAGCGACTCAGCTGTCAATCCGGGTCGTCTTGTTCGCTCCCCGAGCCGTTTACTTTCGACGTTGGCGTACTTTGCCGAGGAATGACACCATTCCTTTTAGCCGTCTCAGGTTGTTTTCAGATTTGTTGATCTTCCAGCCAGACAGCAGACGTTTCCAGCGAGCGGTCACACTCTGGGCAGGCTTTAGCCGATGCCCGTGAATCGCGACGCCGGTGATTTCCGGTTGGTCTACTGCGCGCTGCAACTTCCAGCCTTTCAGTGTTTGAATTTCGTAGCCACATGACTCCAGACACGCTTGAATTTGAGGGCGAAAACTGAGCGGCTCCTGTGTTGTTGACCACGAAAACGCGAGGTCGTCCGCATACCGAGAATACCGACCGCCACTTGACGCAGTAAGCTCATGCAACCGTGCGTCAAGTTCTGCGTTCAGTATGTTGCTAAGTGCTGGGCTGGTCGGAGCGCCCTGAGGAAGTCCGTTTTCGAAGACGCACAACCGCATCAGCACCCGCAAAGCGTCTCCGGTCCATTCTTCTTTTCTAAACCATTGACGTATACGGTCTGCAGATGTGTTCTCAAAGAAGCCAGTCAGATCACAGGTCAGAAC
>CAYZYB010000619.1:0-3932 GCA_964481505.1 uncultured Planctomycetaceae bacterium
GGTATATTGCGATGAACGCGGCTTGAAAACACCGTCCTGGAAGAGCCCCACAGACTGTTCGAAAGCCTGATTAGCCGTACTTGTGCCGATGCCGCGAATGGTGGGCGAGGGCAGGCCGCCCGGCGGCTCACTGAAGGTTACACCCGGGATAACATCAAAGAGTTCAGTGATCGCGATGATGTTTCGGTCATCAATTGAGTCACCTGTAATCACAGATATGGATGCGGCGGTATCTTGTAACGTGCTTTCGCGTTTTTGCGCCGTGACAACAATTTCTTCAAGCACTGCCGCAGAGGCCCCAGTGCACTCAAGCACAATTATGGCTGATATAACGGAAAGGCTAGCCTTAGTCGATCTCATACTTTTTCCCTCTATTTGCAGATTCTCTTAATCGCCAACGTAGGCGTTGTTTGCAGGACCTGAATTGTTAACTGTTGAAGTACTCCTACTTCGCCGTTTCTGCTTACTCTTTAACCAGCGTATGCACCAGACACACAGCACCCACACCCACCATGTGAGCGAGTCCAACCCGAGCATTCGGGTGTTGCCGCCCTCCTGCTTCACCGCGTAGTTGAGTCGCAACTTCGCAGATCTGACCGACACCGGTTGGCCCAATGGGATGGCCTGAAGACAGCAAACCGCCTGAGGTGCTTACTGCTACCCGGCCGCCGATATCAAAATCACCTGCCATCAGTGACGCGGCGGCTTCGCCCTCGTTACAGAGTCCCATGGCCTCGACATACAGCATTTCCTCGACGGTGAACGCGTCATGCAGTTCCACCACATCGAGATCAGCTGGAGTGAGATCCGCTTCGGCCAGGGCTTGCTCGGTGGTTTCGCGGGTCAGCGCGGCGTCGAAATTTTCGCCCTCATAAACGGTCTCTGATCGCGAGGAGGATGAAAGCACCCGGACAGCTCGGGATTTGTCCAGACCGTGCCGATCGATGGCATCTTCTGAGGCCACGATGATGGCAGCAGCGCCTTCTCCAATAGGGCAGCACTGCAATCGTGTGAGCGCGCCGCTGATCATCGGCGGCGCCATCACTTCTTCCAGGGTGCGGGCTTTCTGGCGCTGGGCGTTTGGATTTAGCGCGCCGTTTCTGCTGTTCTTCACGGCGATTTGGCCAAATTGTTCGGGTGTTGCGCCGTAGTCGTGCATGTAGCGATTCGCCAACAGGGCGAAATGGGTGAAGGGCGCGGCTTTGGCACCGACCAGGTCTTTGATGCCTGCAGCGCGTTGCGGCATGCTGAAGTTGAGCGGTTTGTCGACACCTACGGCAATTGAAACGTCCGCCAGGCCCGCTGCAACTTCCATGCAGGCTTGACGAACGGCGGTAGATCCGGAAGCGGAGGCATTTTCAACCTGGACCATGGGGATACCGGTTGCGCCCAGGTGACGATACATCAGGCGTGACATACCCATGGACGTGGTGGCCGTGCCGGTATAGGCCGATTGGACATCTTGCCATGCCAGTCCGCTGTCCTGCAGTGCGCCACGGACCGCAGTAACACCCAGTTGTGTGTAAGGAGTAGGGCCCGGCTTCTGGTAAGGGTGCTGGCCAACACCGACGACATACACCGGCCTTAGGTCTTTCAATACCTTGACCTTGACCTTGCTCATGCGCTTGCTGCTTCCATTACGTCTTCCCGTACCAGGCGGAAGCGGGGCTCTACGACATCCTGGCCATCTTCGTTCTGTTCAATGCATACCCACTCTCCGGCTGCGCGTACGCCAATGACATCATCGTCGGTAACTTCAGTGAGCAGAGCTCTAATCAGTGGGCCGTCATCCAGCGCGATTTCCGCCACGGTGAACGGTGCTTTGATGTCTTTGCCCTGATGCAAATGTACGGTGGCTGTAGCGTGCACTTTGCCTGCTGCGGCGAGGGTTACGGGCGTAAGTTCCGCATGTCCGCAACGTTCGCAGCCGACCGCAAGTGGGGGAAAGAAGTTGGTGCTGCATTGCCCGCACTGGGTGCCGAGTAGTGCTGGTACCTTCAGGTCAGGGTCGTAAAGCCCCTTATGGGCAGGTGCCTGAGTCATGTTTGTTCCCCTCTAGTTGCTCGATGAGCAAATACTCGACGACCATCTAAAATGTGTTCGACCTAGAATACTTGACGGTCATCAAGTAAGCGTAATAGAGTCTTGCAGGATCTGTCCAGCGATTTAATTGATATGGCATCTGAAATTTCCAGCGACGGTGCGAAAAAACGCACTTGGCGTACACAGGCAGAACGCCGTGCAGAAGCTGAAGAAGCATTGCTCAATTCGGCAGCGGAATTGTTTGCCCGGCAGGGCATTCCAGGCACCTCACTCGCCGCTATCTGTGAACATGCGGGGTATAGCCACGGGTTGGTGACTCATCATTTTGGTTCCAAGCAGGGGCTGATTGAAACGCTGGCAGAGCATGCTCAGGCGAGCTTTCAGGCGAGCTTGCCGATGGCAGGGGCACGTACGGGACGTCAGGGAATTGTCGATTTTGTTCAGGCCTATCTGGGTGCGTTTGCATCGCGTAATCCTATGTGTCGTTGCTTTATCGTGATGTGGGGTGCTGCTTTCGTCGAACAGGCCGATGTGTCGTTTGTGAAGTTTGACCGGCGCTTTCGCGCCGGGATTCGAAACCGGGTGCTGGTCGGCCAGGACGACGGCTCGATCGCAAAGACAGTAGACGCAGACGCGTTCGCTGCTGCCATCCTGGCTCTGGTACGCGGCATCGGCGCGCAGATGCTCACCTCGCCGGGCAACGTTTCGCTAAAGCGAGCCAGAGACGAGTGCAAACGCATTGTCGAGGCGGCGCTGGGTACGTAGCAGCAGCGAAGAGAACAAGAGGGGGGCTATGACCGACGTTGTACACGTAGATCTAACGGATCATGTACTGACCATCACTATGGATCGGCCCGAGGCGCGTAATGCGCTGAATAGACAGATGATTGCGGAACTGTCAGCCGCCTTCGATCGACTCGAAAACGACGTCGATTGCTGGGTGGGTGTTCTACAGGGCGAGGGTAAAACGTTCTGTGCCGGAGCAGATCTGAAAGAGGCACTTGCCGCTCGCCGTGGAAGTGACAAGGGCGGTGGCGCGCAAGCCGCTGATCGAGCCGATGCAGCAAGCGCCGAGGGTCCACAGGGCGCCAACATGATGAGTCGAAAACGCAAACCGCTGATCGCATGTGTAGAGGGTCAGGCCTATGCCGGAGGCATGGAGCTGTTACTCACTTGCGATCTGGTTGTGGCGGACACCAACGCGACATTTGCGCTCAGTGAAGTCAAACGCGGTCTGCTGGCGATTGGCGGTGGCTTGTTTCGCTTGCCGCGACGCATACCACACAACATTGCTACAGAGATGATTCTCACCGGCGCCCCTAGAACCGCTGAGGAAATGCACCAGATCGGTTTTCTCAATCGTCTTGTGCCGCCAGGCCAGGCACGCGAGGCAGCGCGCGAGTTTGCGCTGCAACTGACCGCCAATAGCCCAGTGGCGGTGCAGGCTGCGCTCGAAGTCTCTGTCACTGCCGCCACTGAAGGGTGGACCGACGATGATGGCTGGAAGGGGCAGAAAGGACCGTTCAAGCGGGTCAGCCAATCCGAAGATCTGATGGAAGGACTGCGTGCGTTTACCGAGAAACGCGATCCCCTCTGGAAAGGCCGATAGGAAAGGTACAGAGTGTGGAAAGTTAGATAACCAGTAACCAGAGGGACAACAACAGTGCTTTTTGAACCAAGACTTCGATCAAACCTACTTGCCGGCAAGACCGCAATTGTTACTGGTGGGTCGCGAGGCATAGGCGGCGGAGCGACGACGATGCTTGCTGCCAACGGCGCCCATGTCGTCGTTGCCGATGTCGATGAAACCAAGGCAAATGAAACTGCCGCCGACCTGAACAAAGAACTGGGCGAAGGCACTGCCAGTGCGTTTGCCGCTGATCTGGCCG
>CAYZYB010000620.1:0-3930 GCA_964481505.1 uncultured Planctomycetaceae bacterium
CTCCCTTGCCGACGATCCTGAGCTAGTCGCATTGGGCATTGCGTTAGCTGATACCAATACCAGTCTGGGGCCAAGGCCGAACGACTCCGCCAGCGATGAAAGCCGTGGGTTGGGACGCCTGGTCCTGCAGCGTCAAGACGACGGAACCTATCTCGCTAACGGTGTCATTTCCTACACCGCACGTGACTTGACTGATGGTAGCCTGGTTTCAACGTATACGGTTGAAGACTACGTGATCGGAGCAGAAGCAGACGCGGAGCTTCTGACGGTCGGAGCCGACGGCGATACGGTTGCGGCGGCTTCTGTCCTGTATGACGCCAGGCTGTACATCTCAGGTGAAAACCTCGTGATCGAACAAAGTGAGGCATTTGGTAATGCTCGACGCGCGATGTACAACGCCGAACGCTACGAATTGGCCCTGGACGACGACGGTCATTTGATTGGTTCCCGAGCCCAGTTCCTTGGTTCCACTGTTGGCGAGGGAGACTTTGCGACGCGCGACGGTGACATTGCCGACTTTACTTTTGAAATTCCATCCGGCTCTACGTTTGGCAACCTGCGATTCGCAGCGCAGAGCTTCTTCCACGAAAATGGCGGCTTTGTCGATGTCAAAATCGACCTGGACCGCGATCCAACAACCGGCGCAATCATAGGAGGAACGTCTGCTGGAACGTCGTATGGTGCTCGCATCGGTGCACCGGACCTGGTCAATTGGTCAGGAGTGAGTCTCACATCGGGCGAGGCACTGGTAACGTCCACCGGACTCGCGGACGGCGTGATCTCTAATCGCACCGTTCTGGGTAACTTTGAAGATCCGCAATGGGGCGGCATTACGATCACGTCAGAGCGGGTCGACCAGCAGGATGTGATTCGAGTCACGATTGCCAGAAGCAACTCAAAGTTCAATGACTATGATTTTGTTGGGGTTGGTGGCGATTGGTATGGTCGGCCAGCCGTCGTCTTTGAGAACCTGCCAGAGGGAATTGACTTCCTCGCTGGAAACAAAATTGACGATACGACGTGGTCATTTTCGGTTGATGAAGTCAACCAGGACAACACGGTTTCATTTGAAGGAGTGTCGGACAACTTCAATGGCTCATTCGATATTGACGTTCATCTGACGACCGATCCGACCAACGTACAGACCCACAGTTTGACCTTTGTGTCCAACGCAAATGCCTTGCAGGATCCTGCCACCGAAGGCGAAACGCTGACAGCTGTGAGTGCTGAAAACCTGATTCCAGATGGCAATACGGTTGCCGAAATTCTGGGGACGTCGACTCAGTCGCCAACTGATAATGCGAGTGGAATTGCAATCACGGCGACGACGGGAGTTGGGACAGGCCTCTGGCAATTCTCAACCGATGACGGAGTCACCTGGACCGATGTTGGGTCCGTCAGTGACTCCAGCGCTGTCTTGTTGGGCAACGACGACTTGCTAAGGTTCAATGGAAACGGAACCATCGAATCCGGTGAAGCAACGGTCACCTATAAAGCATGGGACCAGTCAGGCGATATGCTCGCCAGTGGTGACACGGGCGTTGACACAACTGCCGCAGTATCAACCTTTGATGGCGCGCAAACAACTTTGTTTTCCGCTATCGGTGATGTGGCAACTGTCGCGGTCACCGGAGCTACTGACACCGATGGTGACGGGATCAGCGACGTTCTTGATCTGGACGACGACAATGACGGGATTCTTGACTTGGTCGAGTCAGTCGTTAGTGGTGACGACTACTTTAACGCCACAGGAACCTACAACTACCAAGCCAACTCTGGCTACCCTGACACGAAGAACTACGGATACGGTGATATCGGTGGTCAGAGATTCGTCATTACCAGTGCGACGAACGCATTTTCAAGCAGCACCGTCAGCAACGAAACCTCCACCAAGCTTTTGGGATCTCAGTTCGCCATGCAGCCATTGACTGGTTCGGGTGATCTGTTCGTTACTGACCACTCAGCCGACGGGACGTCACTCACGATACGTTTCTTTGAAGAGCCGGTTGATAACCTTGTCCTGTTGATTAGTGATCTTGACGCCAACTATACGATCGACACACCGTTTATCGTGATGGATTTGCCCAACACCACGCTGGCAATCGATGATAGTGGCGAACTGCACTCGAGTGTTTACGATGCAGGCGACCCTGCCACTCACAATCAAGGATCGGGAACGATTCTCTTTGATCGCCCAGTCCGCAGTGTCACCATCACCAAGGAAAGTGGCCTCGCTGATCAATGGTCGTTTGGACTCGCCACGTTGGCGATCACCGATAGTGACAGAGACGGCGACGGCATTGTGAATCGTCTGGACATCGACAGCGACAACGATGGCATCACGGACAATGTCGAAGCCCAGTCGACAGCGAACTACATCGCAGCGAGCGGTATTGGTGGAACGGCTGCGTTCGCCGATGTGAATCGCGATGGCTTGGACGATCGCTATGACGATACGGAAGCCGGCGTTGGAAGTAACGGCTTATTTACGCATGTCGGCACCGGCTTGACTCCTGTCGATACCGACAGCGATGGGATGGCCGATTATCTGGACTCAGATAGCGACAACGACGGATTTGAAGACGCGGCCGAGCGTGGCACAGCTGGACCATTGACGGCGCAGACGGATGTGACTTCGGACATAGCGACCGACACCGATGGCGATGGTTTGCTGAATGTCTTTGAAGGCGGCAACCTCGACGATGGCTTCGACGTCAACGACGAAAATCGCGATGCAATCTCGATCGCCTTAGCTGACAGCGATGGAGACCTGGATGCTGACGGAACCAACGCAATCGCTCTGGACATCGACAGCGATTTCCGCGAAGCACTCGATACCGATGGCGATAATGTTCATGATGCGGTGGACGTCGACGATGACAATGACGGGATTCTGGATGTTGGTGAAGGGGCGACGAACGATTCGTGGGGCCAGTTTCTCTGGACTCACAACGAGGATAATGGAAACAGCACGAGGGGAATTCACAGCCCTGATAATCCAGATTCCGATAAGGTCATTGCAAGCGCTCAGGATTCGGAATTAGGTGATGGCTTCGTTCGTTTGGGCGAAAATGGCCAGCCCGCATCGGGCTCGAATCCTGCACGTAAAAATGAGTTCTACATCCGAATTGACAGTAGCACAGTGCCGAGCACGACGCTGGGCGAGGCGCGGAATCAAAACCACTACGTTGAGATGGAATTCACGACTCTTGAAGAGTTTGTGAGCGACTTTGCGTACCTGACGAGTATCGATCACGGAACACAGCGCACGTCGAGTTCAGGTGATAACGGCCACAACTTCACTGACTTCCAGATGGCTGTCGAAGTTTCGACGGACGGCTTCCTGACAGACGGTGAGATTCTGTTTCAGGACTTTGAGGTTGATCTCGACAACAGCGAGTACAACTACCGTGTGGGTCCCACTCTGGATTATGTTCTTGACGAAGACACGACCTACACATTTCGGTTTTATCTCTACAATGACCAGGGCGACAGCCATCTCGGCGCTAACGACGGTAACAATAACCGGCAGATGGACGCGATTGGCGTCATGACGTTTGACGACACGTTCTTCGGCATTGGCGCGGACAGTTATTCTGACACTGACGAAGATGGCATCTTCAACCACCTCGACATCGACAGCGACAACGACGGTATCACCGATAATGTGGAAGCTCAGTCCACGGCCAACTACATCGCTCCGAGCGGAGTTGGTGGCACGGCTGCATTCCTGGACGCCAATCGTGACGGCTTGGATGATCGCTACGACAGCACTCAGAACACACTCGCCGGATCGACGGGGCAAAGTTCTGATGGTTCGTATACGCACAGCGGAACCGGGTTAACTCCGGTCAACACGGATGGTGCCGACGAGGCCGATTACCTTGATCTGGATAGCGACAACGACGGAATTGAAGACGCGGCTGAACG
>CAYZYB010000621.1:0-3928 GCA_964481505.1 uncultured Planctomycetaceae bacterium
GCGACGGTGCCATCGATTTTTACGGGAACTTCGCTCATCCTGTTGCCCTGCCCATCCAGAGCGTAGCAACGTCGCTTGATTGTGGTGGGAAGTTCAACAACCAGGTCGAAGCTGTCGACCAGCGTTGGTCCGTGGCCCCAGTCTGTGCCAACGCTGTCATGTTTTTCGTTCCACCCCATGTTCTGGTTTCTGCTTCGTGCCGCAACCAGGAGAATCATGCTTTTGGAATCTTCCAGCGGCTGCCCGTCGTTGCTGGACAACAATGCGACGCCGTAGTTAGGTTCGATTTCTCCGACGGTCATGCGCAACTTGCCGAACTGTTCTTCGCTTGATGATATCGTGCCCCAGGTTCCTCGTGTTGCTGCTGTGTGCAGTTTCAATTGCCCTGCTGTCGGCGGTTTTGAAGTCCATTCGACCTGCGCGTTTGGAGAAGCAAGTTTACTCGCGTCCGGAAGCGCGGCATCGAATGCGGGTGCATTGGCAGCGACTGACAACCGGTGACTTAGCCCAAGCAGACCACTCACTGGTGCGTCCGGCGTACTAACGGCTTCGGTTTTAAGGGGAGCAAGATCTCCGCGGACAAAGACGTTCGCAAACTGACTGAACGCTGCCAGCTTGACGGGTTGTCCATTGAAGCTGAAAAAGTTCGTCGTCGCATCGCGGAACCATGGGTTCTCACCGTCTGCTCGAGAGAACGCGTCGTAGTCGAAGAAGAACACGGCGTCCCAGTCCTGCAGTCCAGCCAACACGGCTGCCATCGGCACACAACCCGGCGATGCAGAGCCAGGTTCCGGGTAGTTCCATTCGGTCAACGTCATCGGTTTGTCTTTGACGCGCCAGCCTGTTCGCATCAGCAGTGAATTGGCTGGCCAGTTGGCACGCATTGGATCGACTTCCATGGGCTCATTTCCGACCGTCCAGCGCTCCGGGCTCCAATTCGCTCCGGTCGGAAACAATGGGTGGTGCCAATAGTTGTGGAGGTCTACAAAGTCGTTGACTTCAGCATTCACGGCGTGATTGTGATAGTTTATCTGGCTGGCTGTGATGGGCGTCTTCACTCCCAGTTCGCGGAGAAACGTTTTGAGTTCTTTAACCCAGGCGATTTCTGTGTCGACCATGAACTGCCGCATGTCTTCGTGGGCCTTCGCCGGGAAATCGCTATCCGGAATTCCGATCGAACCGCCAGCGAGTGATTGTTCTTCCGGCAGTGGTTGAGCCTGAGATCCTTCTCGCAGCGAGACGCTGGAGAATTCAATCGGCGTGGCGTCGCTGCCGAAGCTGAAGGCCAGCACAGCTTCTTCGGAAATATTCTCCGGCGAAACCACCACACGTTTGACTTTCTGCCATTCCGGTCCGGCGGTCAACGTTCTGTACAGGCCGAGATCTCGCCATTCTCCACCCGCGGAGGTGCTGAATTCCAAATTGTACGGTCGTTCTTTGTCGGCACGAACCCAATAAGACAACGTGAGTGGTTCGCCCTTTTTCGCAGACAGTCCCGGTCGCTGCAATTGTTGTCGGTAAGCCTGCTCGGTAGGTTTTAGAGGTTCGAATCGCAGGGCCGTTCTGTCGGCGCCGGCGTCGATCCCGAATGTGTGCGGCAGTCCGTCTGTCGGTTTGAGCACTCGCCATTCTCCTATGTCACTCTTCCATGTTTCCAATGGAAACACAGCGTTGCCGAGCATCGCCTGGTTCTCCGTCCAGGTCTTTACCATCACGGCCTGCGTGGCATATTTTTCTTTGAGCCATTCATTCCAGCGTCGCACAAACGACTTCTGAAAACGCACGGGCATGTTGCGGTAGAGGTCATAGCCTTTCACGCTGAAGTAGTTTTCATTCAACATTTCGACCAAAGCGATCCCCGCGTCGTCGACACGCCGCCGATTGTCTCGATACGGATTCCGGTGCGTCAACAGATCATTGCAATAGCGCTTCACTTCGGCCTGTACGTCGCGGTCGTAGTACATCACCCACTTGTTGGACGCAGCCCACCATGGCATATTTTCGGAACTTGCCGGAAAGCCCTCTTCTTCTGTCAATGTGCGCGAGACGTGTAGATTGAGATCCGCGTAGACACCGTTTTCGTGCAGCTTCGCAAGAAAGTAGTCGAGACGATCCACCATCGCGGGATCCAAATGCCGCACACCGTGTTCGTTGACCGGAGCCCAGATTCCGTTCGGCGCATTCTGCATATCCATGTGATGGAAGCGAATAGCATTCACACCCAGCTTTGCAAAATGCGGAGCCAACTGATCGGCTTCTTCATGAGTGGGCAGATTGGCACCGAAACAAAGATTCATTCCCCAGAATCGAATCCGGTCGTCGCCACAATAGAAGTGCCCATCGCGCACGGCGACAAATTCGTCGGGATCAATTTTGCCTCCCAGCAACACAGCACGGCTGGTCGCGGAAGGCTCCGCATCGTTACCGGGAATGACAAATGGGAACGACTGTCCACACGTTGTTGTTGCAGGAAGGCAGCATAGCGTCATCGCAACTGCTCGGAGGAAAGCGGCTCGTCTTTGTTGGGAGGTCGGCATAGTGGAAGCGTGATCTAATCAGGAACGGCGAAGCAAAACGGCTATCATACCCGCTCTGTCGCGGGGATTCCGAGTGATCGCAAGTTACCTATTGAATTTTCGCACGATCTGCCGCGTTAGCTTTTCAGCGGAAACGACCAAAACGCTCCAGCGAGCCTTTTAGTGAGAATGGCCGTGGTGGTGCCCGTGGCCGCCTCCGCCTCCGGAAGCTTCTTTCATCGCTCGCAACAGCATGTCAGCGTTGTTCATCGCAATTTTGTGGAAGACCTTAAGTTGCTTTTGTGCATCTACCACCACAGTGTGCTGATCCTGGTAATCCACTTTCACAACAATTTTCTGGAAGTCGCTGTGCGGAGCTTCGCCTTCATGAAAATGCTGCCCAAGCTCTCGAAACACAACGTGATCAATGCCGTCCTGCACCACGGCTTCCGCAGGTAGGATGAGTCGATCGGACCACTCCTGTTGCGGCAGCCGAACGCGTCCGCGCTGGCCAGGTTTAAATCGCCACGTTCGAAATCGCTGTTTCGTTTCTACGATATTTTCTGTGAGCACGCTGTTGGGTACCTCAATGTAGAAGCGATATGTCTGCGTCACGTTGTCAACGTGGTTGTCCATAAACAAAATCTGCAAATCGTCGATCACGATCGGTGAGTTGACATCTCCTACAGAAACAGACACCGGCTTTCGGCTGCGAATAATCTCGTTCAGCACAGGTAAGTCGCGTTCGTACGCCTGGCCTTCGATCAGTAGTGTTTCGTGGTACGACAGATCGCAAACGTCTTCACCGGACGCAAGTACGGACCCTGGGCTGACGTTCATCATTTCGACGGAATACACCCATTCGTCGGCAACAGCCTCAGGCTCAGACGGACTCTGCGAAACAAGGCGGAATTCTTCGTCCAAAGAGCTTTCGAGTGCTGTTGTTTCTCCGGAGTTCTGTGGCCGAATCCCACTGGGAACTCGAATCAAGACAGACCGAACCAGCTTCTGATTCTGAATGATGCCAGTGACGTCTTCGTTCGAAAGACCTCGAACGAGAAGTTCCTGTCGCTTTGATTCCACCACCGACTTCATGCGGCGTTGTTCGTATTGCTTTTCGATGAGGCTCTTGCGTGCGATACCGCCCGACTGAGCGGCTGGCTGCAGTCGCGCGATTTCGTCATCGGTAATTTTAAGTTGCTGAACAGAATCCAGTAAGACGGCCTGCGCCGAAGCAAGTTGATCGCCCGTCAACTCCAGTTCAACCAGAGGATCACCTTCGCGGACGGACTGGCCAACCTGCACAAAAATGCGCCGCACCACCCCCTGCAATCGTGTTGACGCTCGAAGGTTACTGACCGTCGGTCTTTCTCGCATAAACGCAGGAACGTTAATGTGCTGCGTATAAACAC
>CAYZYB010000622.1:0-3925 GCA_964481505.1 uncultured Planctomycetaceae bacterium
CCGCTGCAGAGCCAGAACTCGCGCAAATCCGACGGCGAGAGGCGAATCGAGCGGTGAGGTTGTTTGGACGAACCTGCGTGTCGCAGGAGACAAGCTGCTGCTGAGTCCCCGCAAGGGAGCGCCGAGAATGAGATCGCTTTATGTTCTAACGCTTGCAGATGGGGAACTGAAGAAGATTGCCGATCCTCAGCCGGACATGAAGCAAGTTGCATCGGCAGAATGGTCGAGCGACGGAAAGACGATCGTCTGCGACATGTCCAAAGGCACCGTCGCCACATCGCGAATTGTGAAAATGAATGCTGATGGCAGCGATTTTCAGGACATAGGCGCTGGCTGTATGCCCAGTCTGTCACCGGATGGAAAGCGGATTTTGTACTGCGTTCCCGGCAGCGGAATTATGAGAATGAATTCGGACGGATCGGGTGTCGAGACAATCGATGCCGCCGGCTGGGGCTGTCAATGGTCACCGGACGGAAAGTACATTGCCTGGGGAAAACTCAATAACGTCACGATTCTGAATACCGAAACGGATGAGAAAACTCAGCTGCTGACGGAAGCTCAGCAACAGCAGGTCACCTATGCCTTTTGGAATTTCGGCTGGTCTCACGACAGCAAGTCCATTGCGTTCAAGTTGCGGAATCCGCAAAACAAGTTACAGCTTGTTGTGGCCGATGTGGAGTCGAAAGACGGATTCAAAATCCTTTATGCCGCAGACGACATCGAAGAAGACGTAACCTGGCTTCCAGATAACAAGACCGTGTTGTTCACGACGATTCTACCGGAAGGCAGTCGGCGACGATTCGCTACGATTTCACGAGCAGAAGGCGCCGTCGCCAAACTGTTTCCAGGCATTCCCGAGGACTGGAACGTTTCGAACATCGATTGCTCGCCTGACGGCAAACGCGCCGTCTTCACTGGAACGCCACCGCCCGTGCCGGTCGAGTGGACTAAGAAATGACATGAGGAACAGTCCTGTAGTAATTTCCGGTAGTCTGGTCAGAGCTGGACTTGGTTTTTGACAGGATTTACAGGATGAACAAGATGGTTGACGTTGTCCGGTTGTCGGACCAGCCGAGTGACTTCATGAGAGTTCGGGGGATTCACGCCTAACCGATCAAACGGAATGCAAAATCCGTGAACACGCCCACAGATCCGGGCGTCGCCGTGGAAAGTTGCGAAGTTGCAGAGTGTGTACGGATTTGGCGTGAGGTACGAGCGTTCTCCGGGGTTTCCTTCGCAAGCTCAGTCCAACCGCGGCCACCCATTTCAAAGGCAACAATCTGCTAACACACCCATAGGTTCTGTGATGCAATTTATGAGTTTTACCAGGAGGGATTACTGATATAATGCAACCCCGCCAAAAAGTCCGATGCTTCCTCGGAGCTCACATTCATGCCTCGCCTCCTCACGCTCTTGCTACTGCTTGCCGCCCCGGTTTTCGCGGATGAGGCTTTAGATCAGCCGACCCAGCA
Source organism: uncultured Planctomycetaceae bacterium (assembly GCA_964481505.1). Classification (GTDB taxonomy): domain Bacteria; phylum Planctomycetota; class Planctomycetia; order Planctomycetales; family Planctomycetaceae; genus Fuerstiella. Next base: position 1,473 of record CAYZYB010000622.1, read on the forward strand.
ACCGCCTCCGGAATTTCGGTGGACCTTTGATTCTGAAAAAGACCTTCCCGGCAAAGCTCACGGGACCGTCCGCGTGGTGGATTCTCGTCTGGTGGAGCCGCGGTACTCAGGTTTTGGCCGCCGTAACAAAGTTCTGAAGCTGAAAACGCCGTCCTGGCTGCACGTGCCAGTGGCGAAAGGCGACACTCGATTTCGCTTTGACAACGGCGACGCCGTCACGTTCGAAGCCTGGGTTCGTCTCGATGCGGTGGGCGAAAACGTCTACTTGATTGGAAAGGGACGCACGGGAACTTCCGGAACGCAATCGGACAATCAGAATTGGGCATTTCGACTTCGAAAGTCCGGCGGCAAGAGCTGTGTCAATTTTTTGTTTCGCAGCCGCAAAACCAAAGGCCATGCTGGAGACTGGCATCGGTGGACGTCCACCAGCGGCTTCTCTTCCGGCAGTCGGTGGCATCATGTTGCCGTGAGTTACAAATTCGGCGACCCGAAAAGTATTCGAGGCTTCATAGACGGCAGGAAGGTGAAAGGCAAGTGGGACATGGGGGGCGAAACTCAGCAGCCTCCCGTTGTTGATGACGGCGAAGTCTGGATCGGTTCTTCCCGGGGCGGTAACAAATCGAACTCTTTGAACGGTGCCATCGACAACCTGACAATCCATCGCCGGACCGTTCCATCGAAGGTCTTGATGTCACGGTTCAAGTGGACGCCGCCTCCTGTGAAGGCACCAACCATTCCGGCAGGCAAAGTTGTGGCCCAACTTTTCGGTCCCGTCGATTCGATTCGTGACTTTCCGTTGGGCACCGACGCACCTTTGATTCAGTGGCACCAGGAGGAAATGGGCTTTGTTCGCTTGCCACACAAATATGATTCATGGGGAGTCCGCGATGATTGGGGGAAGACACTGCTGGTGAGAGCATGGGCGGACGTTGCATTGCCAGCCGGTAAGTTGCAAATCATGGTGCGGTCGCGTGGGCGTTCGCGGTTGAAGATTGACGGCGAAACCATGGCCAACACGGCCGCGCAGGCCAATCGCGGGGGCGCCCATCACGTGGTGGATCCGATTCCGCCGGTTCCCGTGGCTGGAATGCGGCCGGCGGCCATGAGCGACCGAGAAGAGATCTTTGACTTCGTTAGCGACGGCAAGGTCCATCGTTTTTTGTACGAAACAATCGTTGGCGGCCCGAAATATCGAGCGGAATTTGGCGAGAACAGTGTGTCCGTTTCTGCTGATGGCGAGATGTTTCGTTTGTTGTCGTCGGTTTCGGAATACCCGCTGACCGACGACGGCTGGAAGGCATTTGTCTCGGATCAGTCAGCTAAGCTCAACGATTTTGATCGGCAGCGGCGACACGTCCAAAACGCCAAACTGGCCGACTACTGGAATCGGCGTCACAAGTATGCTCGACAAACGCTGCTGCAGCATTCGACGGTCGCTGATATTGACCAGATCATCGCCAAACGCGTGGCCGAAGTGAATGCGGCGGCGGAGCAACCGCACAACAGCACGACGAGCGATGCGTCCTGGTTTCGAAAACACGTGCAGCCTGTTTTTGACGCTCACTGCACACGCTGCCACGGTCAAAAGCAACAGGGCGGGCTGCTCATCACAGAACGGCAACGTTTACTGGACGGCGGCGAATCCGGTGAAGCTGCGGTGGTGCCTGGCAAACCTGAAAAGAGCCATCTATTGCAACTGGTTGCTGCGGCCGCGGATGATTATCGAATGCCGCCGAAGGGCGATGGGCTTTCGGTAACAGAAGTCGACGTCATTCGGAAATGGATTGCCGATGGAGCCGTGATGCCAACTTCCGCACCTGCCGCGGTTGAAGTCCCGGAGATCGCAGACGACCACACTTTTCTTCGGCGCGTCTTCATCGACACCGTCGGTGTTCCTCCGACCGTGACCGAGGCCCAGGCGTTTCTGACGGGCAATGGCTCGAACCGTCGCGAGCAACTGGTGGATCGTTTGTTGCGAGACCCACGCTGGGCGGACAACTGGGTGGGTTATTGGCAGGACGTTCTGGCAGAAAACCCCAACCTTCTAAAACCAACGCTTAACAACACCGGACCGTTTCGATACTGGATTCACGAAGCGCTGTCGGACAACAAGAGCATCGATCGGTTTGCGACAGAACTGATTCTTATGCGCGGCAGCACGTGGGGCGGAGGTGCCGCGGGTTTCTCTGTCGCGTCACAAAACGACATGCCGATGGCGGCCAAGGGACAGGTGATCGGATCGGCATTTTTGGGCATCAACATGAAGTGTGCTCGCTGCCACGATGCGCCCTATCACGAATGGAAGCAGGCCGATCTGTTTCATCTGGCTGCGATGCTGGAGCGCAAAGAGCTAAAACTTCCGAGCACCAGCACAGTGCCCTCAGCGTTCTTTGAAAAGCAGGAACGCAGGTCTCTGATTGAAGTCAGCCTTAAGCCTGGCACTGCAATCGAGG
>CAYZYB010000623.1:0-3923 GCA_964481505.1 uncultured Planctomycetaceae bacterium
GATCACTGGCTGCTATGATCTCAGGGCCGAGCAGCGGTTCAGGAATCGTTCGTGGTGGTGGAGTTTGGTCGGCGAAGCTGAAGTCGAACGCGTCGCGCCGCACGAAGTAGAACGACGCGCCACCGCCGGGAATGCCAAGGTTCCCTGAAACCGCTGCCAGGGCATCGATCGTGCGAATGGTGGCTGCTCCATGACGTCGACGTTGCAGTCCCCAGCCGATCATACTGCAGGTTGGGCCGTCTGCGTAAGCTTTTGCAATCTTGATGAGTTCTTCCGCTGACACGTCGGCGATCGCCGCCCATTCTGTGATTGACTTCGACTGCGCCAAGCCTTGGAATTTCGAGACGTGGTCGCAATAGCTGGCTGCGGTCGGATCATCGGCGGCGTTGTCGAACAACCACCGTGCGATTCCCATCGCGATGGCGGAATCGGATCCCGGTCGAGGCTGGACGTAGATATCGGCGATCGATGTTGTCTGGTGATGGACGGGGTCGATCAGAACAATCGTCGTTCCGTTGGCTCGGGCTTTTTTGAGTTCCGGGATCAGGTGAATACTGCTGATAAAGACGTTCTTGCCCCACAGGACGATCGTCTTCGAATTGTGAAAGTCGAAGTAGTCGCTACTGTCGCATTCGCCAAAGTCTGTGTGTTGAGCGGCTTCCCCGGCGCCGGAGCAGACGTCGCCGCTTTTGATAGTGACCGGTCCGAATCTTTCGAAGAAATGATCGCCGATGTGCTTCATCATTCCCATTGAGCCGCCGCAGCGGTACTGCAGAATCGAAGCGGCTCCGGATTCGTCGCGGAACTGCTGCATCTTCTCCGCCAGAAGATCGAGTGCTTCTTTCCAGCTGACGGCTTCGAAGTCTGCGTCTTTGGTTCGGCGCAACAGCGGCTTTGTCAGCCGTTCGGAGGAATATTGCTGAGCCGGGTAACGACTTGTTCGTCCGCAAATGAAACCCTGTGTGATCGGATGGTCCGGATCACCCTGCAGTTTGACCACGCGGCCGTTTTTGATTGTGGCAATCAGTCCACAGGCATCAGGGCAGTCGCGCGGGCAAGCGGTCTTCTTTTGGATGAGGTTCTGCATTCTGTCAGCGTACTGCCCGTGAACTGATGGTGAAAGAGTAAGTCTGCAAACTTTTCCGCAGCTGATTTTCCGTGTATTCCGTGGTGATTTTTGCCGCTGGTGGATTCGTGTTAACCACGGAATACACTGAAGACACGGAAACAGGACCGATGGAGCGCGGACCGACGGCGATCCGTACAACATCATTAACAAACGGTGGTTGATCAGGTTACGATGTGGGCCCCGATGAACCCCGCCCCATTCCTGTTCTGATTAGGTGTCCGAAAACATGGACAGCGATTTCAGCTCAAGGCTCGCCCTGATTTTCTGTTTTTCAACGTCAGTCGTCTATGCTGACGCGAACGTCGATTTTGCACGCGATGTCGTCCCGATTTTGAAACAGCACTGCTTCGATTGCCATGGTCCCGAAAAATCGGAATCCAGGCTGCGACTGGATTCGATGACGACGACGTTGATTGGTGGGAACACGGGCGAGCAGGTTGTGGTTCCAGGACACAGCGATCAAAGTTATCTGATCGAACTTGTCACGCACAAAGATCCGGCCCATCGCATGCCACCGGAATCGGATCGTCTGTCTGAAGAACAGATCAGTATTCTGCGAGCATGGATCGATGATGCTCCGGCGTGGACAGATGCTCAGCAGAACGTTGCTGAACGCAAAACCGATCATTGGTCGTTTCAGCCATTGGTGCGACCAGATGTTCTGTCCGTTGCCGAAGCGAAAAACGGCATCGACGCATTTGTTGTCGCGAAACTCAATGATGCCGGGCTGCAAATGTCGGAACCTGCCGTACGTCGGCGCTTGATTCGACGTTTGTTTCTGGTGATGCATGGGTTACCACCGACTCCGAAACAGGCTGCGGCATTCGTCAACGACAAGCAACCGAATGCCTGGAAGCGGCTTGTGGGAAAGGTTCTGGCGAGTCCTCGATACGGCGAACGGTGGGCTCAACACTGGTTAGATCTGGTACGTTTCGGAGAAACCAACGGTTACGAAACCAATCGCGAACGACCCAATGCCTGGCCGTATCGCGACTGGGTGATCGACGCCTTCAACAGCGACAAGCCGTACGATCGATTTGTCATCGAACAAATCGCTGGCGACGCGGTGGGCGAGCCGATTGGTACATCGTTTCTGGTAGCAGGACCGGTTGACATTGTGAAGGGACGAGATCCTGAGTTATCGCTCATGCAGCGGCAGGACGAATTGGCCGACATGATCAATACCACCAGCACCGCATTTCTGGGGCTTACGGTGGGATGTGCTCGGTGTCACAATCATAAGTTCGACCCGATTTCGCAAACGGATTACTACGCCATGCAGGCGGTGTTCGCCGGTGTTCGTCATGGAGACACAGCTCTGCCGTTGCCGGAAGATATACAACAGCAGGTCACAAAACTGGATGCCGACATTGCGGCGTTGAAGCAGCAGCTTGCGAAATTTGTTTCGAAAGACGTGAAACGACCGGCTGTTAACGCGAAATTAAACGTTGAAGAATTCGCCGCCGTGTCAGCGAAGTTTGTGCGATTCACGATCAATCGAACGAGTTCCGGTCAGGCCTGCATTGATGAGCTGGAAGTGTTTTCCGACGGCAAAAATGTGGCTCTGGCAAATGCGGGCGCAAAGCCGTCGTCATCCGGCGATTTCGTTCATCCGCTGCATAAACTCTCGCAGATCAACGATGGTATTTACGGAAATCCAAACAGCTGGATTTCGGCGCAGGTCAAAGGCGGCTGGGTGAAGATTGAATTTGCCACGGTTCGAACAGTCAATCGCATCGTGTGGGCGCGGGATCGTCAGGGCAAGTACGGCGATCGGTTGGCGGTTGATTATCGCATCGAAGTTTCCAGCGACGATAACGAATGGTCGTTGGTGGCGAGCTCTGAAGACCGCGATTCGCCGGGCAAAGAGGCCAATGCTCCCGAGTACGACTTCGCTGCGTTTGCGACGGACGAAGCCGAAGCTGGTCGTGCTTTGCTGACGTCACTTCAGGCGGCGACAAAACACCGCGACAAACTGGCGAAACCTCGGATGGTGCATGCCGGTACCTTTCGTCAACCCGAAGCGACTTATCGGTTGTATCGTGGCGAACCCGCGTCGCCTCGGGAAGAGGTTTTGCCTGCGGGGATTGCTTCTTTGAAAGGCGTCCAGCTGGCCGCGGATTCGACCGAACAACAGCGGCGAATCAAAACGGCTCGATGGATCGCCAACGCAGAAAATCCTCTGACGGCGCGAGTGATAGTGAACCGATTGTGGCAGTTTCATTTCGGAACTGGCATCGTTGATACGCCGAGTGACTTTGGTGTCAACGGAACGCAGCCCACGCACCCGAAACTGCTGGACTGGCTGGCGGCAGAGCTCATCGATAGCGGTTGGTCGTTGAAGCACATCCATCGGTTGATTCTGATGTCTGCCACCTGGCAACAGGACAGTCGACCGCAAGTCGCGGCGATGAAGGTAGACTCGTCGTCCCGTCTGTTGTGGCGTTTTCCGCCGCGTCGATTGGAAGCGGAGGGTGTTCGTGACTGTATCGTGGCTGTCACAGGCAAGCTGGATTCGACCATGGGTGGCCCGGGCTTTAGCGCCTTTGAGGTGCAGTTGGAAAACGTGCGACACTACTTTCCGAAGAAGGAATTCGGCCCGGAAGACTGGCGGCGAATGGTGTATCAAACCAAAGTTCGTCAGGAACGCGACGCGGTGTTTGGTGTGTTCGATTGCCCTGATGGTAGCTCGGTCACTCCCAAACGCAGTCGCTCTACGACACCACTGCAGGCCTTAAACTTGTTGAACAGCCGCTTCGTGATGCAGCAGGCGGAGTTTCTGGCAGAACGACTG
>CAYZYB010000624.1:0-3922 GCA_964481505.1 uncultured Planctomycetaceae bacterium
GAAGTGATCGATGTCGTCACCGCCTCGCTATCAACACTGACACCCGCTTCCGTGGCACTTGTTGGATTACTGAGCGTGATTTCGAACGCTTCCGGGGTTTCAATTTCTGTATCCACATTGGCAGCAATCGAGAAGACCAGGTCTTCCATTTCGCCATCAGCCGGTGCGGTGAATGTCAAAACTCCGGTGTTCGGATCGAACGTAAGATCGTCTCGCTGAGATGTCGCCGTTGTGAGTGCCTCAACCAAAGCAGAATGGTCTTCGGGGCTGGTGGAATCGTCAGCCAGATCAATCGTAATGGAAATTTCTTCGTCCTGCTGGACAGTGCCATCAAGTGTGATGGCGTAGTGAGCGAGCTCGCCTTCGCCGACGTCCGTGCTTCCGGTAATACTCCAGACTGCGAATTCCAGCGGCCCGTCTTCATCCACGGTGTCAATGATTGTTGTGACAACTTCATCTGCATCGCTGTCGGTTTCAACGAACGCTCCAGTCGTGCTTTGCGGATCAGTGAGTTCAATCCGGAAGTCTTCCGGACCTTCCATCAGCGCATCGTCTGTAATTGGCAGGGTGACGACAAGATCACTCATCGCATCGCCATCGTTTTCGGCGACGAAGGTCAGAGTATTACCCGCGAGCGTAACATCGCCCGGACCAGCATAATCATCGACGGCCTCCTGCAGGGCGGTGATGAAGTCATCGTGGTCAGTCGGACGTGTTTCGTCGTCGAATAACGTGACCGTCACGGACGCATTTTCGTTTTCACCAAATGTTTCAGACAGGCTGATGGTGAAGATCGCGTCTTCGCCTTCGTCGCTTGAATCTGGACCGCTGATCGCCCATTCGGCAGGGCCGTCCAGGTCTTCTGTGCCAACCACTTCGACATCGTCGATCGTTGTGGTGACGGTCGTGTCTTCTCCAAGACCAACGTTGGCGTCCGTGCTGGTGGTTGGGTTGTTCAGCGTCAGGCTGAAGCTTTCCGGGCCTTCTGTATACTCATCGTTGGTGATCGGCAAAGTGACGGTCAGGTCATCCATGCTCGCCCCATCGCCTGGCGATGTGTACGTGAACGTTCCTCCGTCGCCGTCTGTGTTGGCGGTGAACGTCACATCGTCGTTCGCATCGGCCGTTGCCTGCAGAGCATCAATGATGCTGTCGTAGTCGTTGCTGTTCGTCGTGAGTTCATCAAACGCGATATCGACAGTCGCGATTTCGTCTTCACCAAAGGTTTCGCTCAGACTGATCGTGAAGACGGCGTCTTCGCCTTCGTCGATCGTTGTCGGCCCAGTAATTGTCCATTCGGCAGGGCCGTCCAGATCTGTGCCGCCAGCGACTTCCACATCGTCGATGACGGTCGTGACGTCAGTGTCTGCACCAAGCTCAACGTTGGCACCCGTTGTGCTGGTTGGATTCAGCAGTTCGAGATTGAAGCTCTCCGTTCCTTCGGTGTACACATCGTTGGTGATCGGCAGAGTCACCGTCAGGTCATCCATGCTCGCGCCGTCTTCCGGCGAGGTGTAGGTGAACGTTCCGCCGTCGCCCTCTGCGTTGGCTGTGAAGGTGACGTCGTCGTTCGCATCAGCGGTCGCCTGCAGAGCATCGATAATGCTGTCGTAGTCGTTGCTGTTGGTCGTCAGTTCATCAAACGCGATATCGACAGTCGCGATTTCGTCTTCACCGAAGGTTTCCGAAAGGCTAATCGTGTAGACCGCGTCTTCGCCTTCGTCGATGGACGTTGGGCCCGTGATTGTCCATTCGGCAGGGCCATCAAGATCGGTGCCGCCGCCGACTTCGACGTCGTCGATCAGCGTAGTTACGCTGTTGTCAGTCCCAACGGTGACGTTCGCGTCGGTTGAAGAATCGCCATTGCTGAGCGTCAGGCTGAAGCTTTCCGGACCTTCTGTGAACTCATCATTCGTGATTGGCAGAGTGACCGTCAGGTCCGTCATGCTCGCACCATCGGAAGGCGACGTGTACGTAAACGTTCCGCCGTCGCCCTCTGCGTTGGCCGTAAACGTCACGTCATCGTTCGCGTCTGCAGCAGCCTCCAGAGCGTCGATCACGCTGCCGTAGTCGCCGACATTCGTGCCAAGATCCGCCAGCGTCACATCGACGGTTGCGATTTCGTCTTCGCCAAACGTTTCGCTCAAAGAAATCGTGTAGACCGCAGACTGCTCTTCGTCGATTGTCGTGTCACCCGTGATCGTCCATTCTGCAGGACCATCAAGATCGGTGCCGCCTGCAACTTCGACGTCGTCGATTTCCGTCGTAACTTCCGCTGCCGCGGCATCCACATCAACGAAGGCTCCCGTCGAAGTTGCCGGACCGGATAGCTCCAGGGAGAAGCTTTCAGAACCTTCTGTGAAGTCATCGTCGGTGATTGGGACATCGATCACCAGGTCAGTCATTGACGCTCCATCCGACGGAGCCGAATACGTGAACGTACCGCCGTCGCCGGTTGCGTTTGCCGTGAAGGTCACGTCGTCGTTGCCGTCAGCGGCGTCTTCCAATGCCTTAACGATGTCATCGTAATCAGAAGTGTTCGTGCCAAGATTTGTCAGCTCGATATCGACGCTGACGACTTCGTCTTCGCCAAACTGACCGGATAGAGCAACCGTGTACTGAGCTGTTTGATCTTCATCGATCGTAGTCGGGCCAGTGATGCTGAAGAGTCCGGGGCCATCTGCATCGCCGCCCGGCGTGAGCGTGTCGCCGACGGTTGTGGTGACGCCGTCGTTGTCTGCATCAATAAAGACAGTCACACCAGTGGTGCTCGGCACCGCAGCCGCAGTCAAAGCAATAGTAAACGCTTCATCGCCTTCGATCAGGTCATCGTTGAGTGCAGTCAACGACAGATCAATGGCTTCCATTTCGTCACCTTCACCTTGCGAGATGAACGTAAGATCGCCGGTTGAAGCATCGAATTCGAGGTCATCGCGTGAGGCTGCCGCCAGAGACAGCTGAGCGTAGAGTTCGTCTTTGTTTTCAGCGGCCAGATTGAGGTCGCCCGCATTGGTCGAACCGTCGCCGATGTCGTCTGTGAAGCCAACATTCACGGTGACTCGTTCTTTGTCGCCGTACATTCCGTTCAACGCGATGGTGAAGTCGGCGGTTTCGCCTTCGTCAATCTCGGTGTCACCAGTGATGCTCCAAATGGACTGCCCGTCGAGGTCTCCGCCTGGTGTGATCGTGTCCTGGATTGTCGTGGAAGCGGATTCTGCCTCGGGGTCAACGGCTACTGTCAGGCCCGTTGTGCTTGCCGGCATTGAAATCGTGGCAGACAACACTTCCGGACCTTCAATCAGGTCGTCATTCAACGCAATCAATTTGGCTTCCACGTCCTGCATGGTGTCACCGTCATTCTGAGCGGTGAAGGTCAACGTGTTAGTCGTTGCATCAAAATCGAGATCCGGTCGCAGGGCTGCAGCGAGCGCCACCTGAGCGTAGAATTCGGTTTCGTTACTTGTGGACAATCCAAGATCAGTTGCAATCGTGTCGTCATCCGAATACGTCACAACGATCGACGCTGTTTCGTCTTTCTGATACTCACCGGTCAGTGAAATTGTGAAGGTAGTTTCTTCGCCTTCATCGATACTTGGCGTCGCGGCGATGGACCACGTTGGAGGTCCGTCAATGTCACCGTCGACGTCTTGAGTGTCATCGATCGTAGTCGTGACAGCATTGTTAACGGCATGAACTTCGACCAATGCTCCCGTAGATGTCGTTGGGTCGTTTAGCTCGAGACGGAAGTCTTCCGGCCCTTCGATCAAGCCAGCTCCGCCTTCTTCTGTGAGGTCCAGGCTGATCGTGAGCGGATCCATACTGGCACCGTCCGTCGGTGACTCGTACGTCAGAGTGCCTCCGCCGCCAGCCGGATCGGCCGTGAATGTCACATCAGGATTGCTGTCGGCAGCGTCCTCCAAGG
>CAYZYB010000625.1:0-3921 GCA_964481505.1 uncultured Planctomycetaceae bacterium
TCCACGAATCGAGCGTTGTTGATTCGTGACGTTCCTGCACGCTGAGCGAACCGGAACTTTGCCATGCCTGAGTTCGGTTTCGCGGCACCGCCATTGCCGAGTTCTCCGACGACAAACGGGAGCTCCGGACGGTGGAATTCCGTGCGAATATCCTTTGCCAAATGCACGAGGTTGTTGGCGTATTCTGCCGTCGCTGTGGCGGAGATCATATCGTTCCAGCCCTGCATCCAGATGAAGCCGGCGAGTTCGAATGGGGTGTCTCTCAGCTCTGCGAGTGCATCGTGTACTTCTGCGATCATCTGTTTGAAAAACGTCCCGGTCTGTCCGCCAGCTGACGGCGGGCGAAAATCGATCTGCAAACTCTTGCCGCCCCATGCCGTCTTGATCAGCAGCACTGGCTGGTCGAAGTGATCGCCGACGATATGGCCGAATTGCAGTTCGGGACCAATGTGGCTGCTTCTGCCGTAGCCTGTGTAGCCGATCCTCAACCGGCCTTTTCGCACTTTATCTTTTGACTTAAAACTGATGTGAACATCGTCGCGTTCTGCCCATCGGCCATTGCTGTCTTTCAGGTGTTGCATGTGTTGCTTGCTGGCAGACCACTGCATAGACCAGACAAGATTCCCTTTGCCGCCGTTATAATATTTAGGGTGGTTCATCTCAACGACGCCCTGGCCCTGCATGTTGGACTGACCTGCCAGGATGAAAACGATCGTTTTTTCTTCACCGAGCGCCGTGCCATGGAGGGCAACGACCATCAGAAACATGAGAAGGATCTTGACGAGGAGTTCGATGATCCGCTGCATGAAATCAGAGAGCTTTGAGAGGGCGAGGGCTAAGCGTGTGAGTCTTACGGTTCCCCATGATACGTGAACTTGCCCTTGCCGTGGAGGGATTCGCGGATTGCTGCGGCAGGATCTGATGAGAAACTCCGCAATTCCACCTTCGACGCATTGGGGCGCCGCAAACCTTCGCCTGGTGGCGAAAATCCTGTTCGGCAGCATGGGGCGACTTCCAAAATCGTTGCCGATCGTACCTGCTGCCCGCTGAGCGGCGACTTTTATGTCGCTGGGACTGTTGTCTTGTCTGCAGATGAAGAGGCTGCCGCGAAGTTGTCATGTATTCGCTGCTGCTCCGCAGGAGAGATCTTCAACGTCTTTGAGATATCAAATGGTGCAGGATCTTCGTCCTTGCCATGAGTATGCAGGCCGTCGAATGCCTGCACAACTTTTCGTATCGCGTGGCCCGGATCTTCGCAGAAGCTTTCGTAGGTGAACTCGACAACGCGATTCGAGGAGACAGTCGACAGTTGTCGGTTCATCTCTTCTTCGATGGCAACGATTTGCCGACAGACATCGTCCACATGCGCCAGTGGGTCGGAGTTGTCTTCTGTCGAAAAACTCTGAAGCCCCCAGCCAGTGCCTTTGTCGCCCTGAACTTTCTCCCGAGCAATGATCAGAGACTGAGCCACCAGCAAAGGGTTTCGACGGACGACGACGAATCGTGCGTTCGGCAAAGCCTGCGCCAGTCGCTCGATGGCAAACGTATTACGATTGTTCTTGTTGAGAAGCGGTTTGTTGAACGTAGCCGTCCATGTGTCGAAGAACTGTTGCATTTGAGCGGCTGTATCTTCGGGCATCGAATTGCCGGGCAGATATCTGTCGTGACCAAGCCAGCGGTTCCATAGATGGAAGGCGTCGTTGGGACCACTGAGTCGCGTTGTTTGGCCGTAAAAATTTCGGAAGTCAGGCCGAGTACGCCAGGGGATTAGTCCTTGAAGGCTCGCGATGGTTAGCGGCGAACGAGGAAAGATGGCGGTAAGGTTGCTTGGTACCGTAACATCCAGATACGCAGCCAGTGTTTGATAAACCAGCGTCGTTCCGCTGCGTGGTGCTCCAACGATCAGAACCAGCGGCTTATCGGATTCCATCGACTTTGCGATGCGGCGCCGTTCGAACCGAGAGAGCAAAGCATCGAACGGCTTTGCAGCAAGACTCAGACCTTCACGAAAGAGGGCCGCGTAGGCCGCTCGGTTTCCTGAACTCAACATTCGTCCCAGCAGACCGATTGGGTCGCTGAAATTGTCGTGCTTTCGCGGCGGTGTCATGAGGCTGTCTGGAGGGGCAACGAGGGGTTCGGTCAGTCTGCCTCCGATTATGCATAGGGGTAAGCCGCTTGATGTAAGATAATCTACTCTTTGCCAATGTTATTATCGTCGATACATCCAATGCCGCGAAGTCGCCGATTTGTGCGGTGCGTTGTCTATTCGCAACATGGAGTCAATCGTGCGTCGCTACGGCCGGGGGGATGAGAATCGCTCCGCCACGAGGTCGAGGATTCGACCTGCTGTCTTGCCGTCTCCGTAAGGGTTTTCGGCAATCTGCATGTTGGCATAAGCGTCTTTGTTGACCAACAAATCTGCGACCGCTTCGATCACAGTTTGTGTTTCAGTTCCCACCAGGCGTGTGGCTCCGGCGTCGACGGCTTCCGGGCGTTCGGTTGAATCCCGAGTGACTAAAACGGGTTTTCGCAGTGATGGAGCTTCTTCCTGCACGCCCCCGGAATCGCTCAGGATTAACGTGGATCGATCCATCAACCAGACGAACTCCGGATATTCGGCCGGTGCGATCAAATGAACATTTGGCTGGTCGCTGAGGATCTCCTCAACGGGCCCCTTTATGTTGGGGTTGAGGTGCACCGGATAGACGAATTTCACTGCCGGAAAACGTTTTGCAAGCTGGCGAATTGCTTCGCACAGGTTACGGATACCGTCGCCGTGATTTTCTCTCCGATGAGCCGTGATCAGCACCATGCGGCCGTCTGCGAGGTCCGGGTGTTTTTCGATCCATCGAATGCCGTCGGTTCGTTCTTTGTCGACCGTCCATTGCAGAGCGTCGATAACCGTGTTTCCCGTAACGACAACATCCTTGGTAGTGTATCCTTCGCGTCGCAGGTTATCTGCTGCAGTTTCTGTCGGAGCGCAATGCAGCGCGGTCACGAGTGAGCAGATGCGGCGATTGAGCTCTTCCGGAAACGGTGAATTGATGTCGGCAGTACGCAGGCCGGCTTCTACATGGATAAAAGGAAGTCGGTTGTAAAACGCGATCATGCCGGCACACATCGCTGAAGTTGTGTCCCCCTGGCCCAGAATGCAGGTGGGATTGTGTTTATCCACTGCTTCCTGCAGCCCGGTCAGGCAGCGTGACGTTAATGCTGTCAAGGTCTGGCCGGGTTGCATAAGTTGCAGATCGATATCCGGTCGTATCCCAAAGTGGTCTGTCACCTGCGCCAGCATTTCGTGATGCTGTCCGGTCGAGCAGGCGATGATTTCCACGTCATCACGCTGCTGAGCAGCAAGGATGATCGGCGCAACTTTGATCGCTTCCGGTCGCGTGCCGAAGACACACATCATTCGAACGGGCTGACTCGGCATTGTTATTTCAATTTCCGTTGGATTGTTGGTCGCTACGGTGAAAGTGAGGACACGTCCGATCCGGTGTTTGCATCAGTCAGGTATGTCTGAAGTTGTTCGCGATTGATGGAGTAAACCTTCAGCTCGAAAGGCTGAGCGCCTGGAAATGAAACATCGACGGGTATCGTTTCAAGCAATGGAAACTGAAGTGGAAGTGCGCTGACGATTGACAGCAGTTGCTCTGAAATTTCGACCTGGCCGAAAGGCTGCGGCGATTCCAGCACCATACAGGTGGCTTCGGAGTCGATGACGAGTTTTAGAATGTCAGTATCAGATTCGACAAGTGCTTTGAAGTCAACGGACGGGACATTAATGAAGTCGTACATCAACTTGTTGGCTCGGACGATGTGCCGTGAACGTGTCTCATCCAGGTGGCGAAGGTGATAGGTGATGTTTCCATCCCACCAGCCGTCGATCAAAATTCGATCACCAGTGACGGAATGTTCAAG
>CAYZYB010000626.1:0-3919 GCA_964481505.1 uncultured Planctomycetaceae bacterium
CGTTTGGCCAGCAGATTGAAATCCATTCGATTTTGTTCCTGGTACCAGTTGGAACAATGATGACTGGATCGAGTGAGGCCTGGAAGCTTCCGCCAGACGGAACACTCATCGACAACGTCTCACCGTCCGTCAACTGAACATTCACTGTGCAGCCAAGGGGCTGGCGGCTCGACGTCTTTCCGAAGAAACGGACACGTTGACTGCCACCCTGCATTTCGCTGTCGTTTCTCAGCACAGCAGGAGGTGCCAGCAAATGGCTGACGACCACATCTGTGTCGCCGTCATTATCAAGATCCCCCGTCGCGGCGGATCGGCCCAGCCAACGCTGTTGAAAGTACTCTCCAGCGGTAGGAGCTGCATCCAGCAATCGTTCCCCCGCTTCATTCTGAAGGATTGATGCAGGCATCTCGAACATGCCACCGCTATCGGATTCGTCCCAAAGGTGCCCATTGGCGAATAATAAATCAGGCCACAGATCCAGGTCGAAGTCAGTCGACAGGATTCCAAAATTCAAAACTGGTCGAGAGACTGCGTCCAGACCTAACTCTGTGTTTGTGGCAAGAAATCCAGCTTCGCCCATATTCATGAGTACGTCAACGACCTCCTGTGAAAAGTTGGTAATCATGAGGTCCGGTTTAAGATCACGGTTATAGTCGCTGACGGCAATCCCCATGCTGCTGCCAATGGATCCGTCCTGACTGACCGCAGAGCCCGTCGGGACGCCCACTTCACGAAACCTGAAGTTTCCAGAATTGCGAAAGAGAAAGTTACGTCGGGTGTCATTGGCAACGTAGATATCTAGCTGATGATCTCCATTCAAATCAGCAATCGCGACAGCCAATCCCTTGCCGTCGCCTGAAATTGCAATCCCCGCTTCCTTACCGATTTCTTTGAAGCGACCGTTTCCCAGGTTCTGATAGAGCAGATCAGATTGCCCGTCAAAATCCATGGGACTCTGAACGCGATCGCGAGGAGTGTCGTCAGGCGTCCACTTCAGGTAGTTCGCAACATACAGGTCCAGATTCCCGTCGGCGTTGAGGTCGGCCCACGCCGCACTGGATGAAAATCCTTCGCCCTCCATGCCGGAAGTAACAGTGATTTCGGAAAAAGTGCCATCACCGTTATTCTGCCAGAGTCGATTCAGCCCATAGGTTGCGACAAACAGATCACTGAATCCGTCGTTGTTATAGTCACCGGCCGCACAGCCATGGCCAAAGCCAAACGCTTCGAGGCCAGCAACGTGAGTCGCGTCCTGGTATCGAAACTGCCCATCTCCACGGTAAAGTCGATTTGACGCATTCTGTGACTCCGCTTCATGGAGGAAGTGAGACCCATTCACAAAAAACAGATCACACACTTCATCTCCATCGGAATCAAAAACGGCGATTCCACCGCCATTTTGCTCAGTCATATAATGTTCGACACTGGGGCTTCCGAAATACGTGAACGAAATTCCGGAATAGCCACTCGAGATCGACTCAAACCGCAGCCTCGTTTTCGATCGTGAGGTCTTTTGTAGAATTAGATTTTCTGTTCCGCGTTTCTTAGCAGGTTGCGGAGTGCCGGGAATTGGCGCACGCTGTTTCGGGCGAACGAGAAAGAGGAGGATCCCGGACAACAATGCCGTTGCGGCAAAGATCAGAATGGTCTTGAGGCTTGCCGTCATTCCAGTTCAGATATCAGGACATGGCGAAACAAAAATTTTAGACGTTCGCGTACCGAAATACCATGTGACGAATCTCATTCACCTCAGTCGGTCTTGAATTCCACAACACTTGCATCAGAGATCTTTCTCTCTGACTTCCAGAGCGACGCATCTCACTGATGGAAAGCCAAATTAAGCAAACCGTGGCGCGAGCATCAACCACGAATTTGCCACTGGACGTCGGCCAGAATCTCGACCAGCCGGGCGCAACAATGAGATCATCTTCGGAGCACTATCGACAGTCTCTTCTGCCGTCGACTTTACCGCACTTCTGAACCGATGTTGTCAACGTTGTGGAGCTCTAATCGTTCCGCGATGGTCGACCAGGCATCCGCCTGAACCGGACGGTCCAGTTGCAGGTAATGGTCGGACGTACGGCGACAGTCTTCTGGTGTGGGAATGGCCGGAAGGGATCGTGTCAGTTTCCATAAAGCCAGTTCGTTCTGCGCAATCACATGTGAACGCTCATAGTATTCCGGCGCCTTCTCGAATTCACCAGCCTTTTGCAGCAGTCGTGCGACGCGTGCATGATACGCGCGGTCATGCTGCCTCAATTTCAAAGCCTGCCTGGCGAACTTCAATCCTACTTCAGGGTCGCCGCGTCTTTCCTCAAGCATGGATTTCACTCGACAGTAGTCGTGACTACTCTGAATCTGAGGCGTTGTTTTGACAAGCCCGTGGAGCAGCGTTTCAGCTGCCGCAAGATCGTCAGTGTCTATCTGGAATTCGGCCCTGGCGAGAATTCTCTCTGGCAGAACGGGAGAGTGATTCGCCGTTCGATCCAGAAACCAACGACCTCTGTCAAAGTCACCAGACTTCCAGTGGCAAATACCAATCGCCAAAGCCACTGAATCCTGATCGGGATGGTGATCGAAGGATTCCATGAGCAAAGGAATACAGGAATCCGGAGGAGCTGCGTCGAATTCTGCTTTGGCCAGCATCCGCAACATGTTCAGCTGCTGTTCCACTGTCCATCCCCGAAATCTTTTGTGCGAGATGTGATCAAGAAGCAACTTGCAAGACGCATCGATTCTCCATTCCGCCAGCAACAATCTATGCAGTTGCGTCGTCGCCTCAATTTCGTCGGGGTACCGATTCAAATGATCACGTAACGTGACTTCCGCCTGTTCCATCCGATAATCGGCGAGCATGGCGGCAACCAGTTCCGTCTGTACCTGCCGATGCGGGTCCGCGCTAGACGGAACTGACGAAAGATCGTTAATCGCTGCCGGGTAGTTTTTTTCAAGAAGATAGCTCAATCCTGAAATGTGCAACGCGTCGGGATGATCTGGTTGGAACCAAAGCAGCCAGGACAACGTATCTCTGGCACGTTCTGGATTCCTTAGTCGAAGGAATCTCCGAGCTTCCACGCAGGTGCCAGAGCCTCGACTGCGAACGACAGCCCCGACGACAAAGTACGCAGCGCAGACGAACCCTGCGATCCAAATTGCAGTTCGAATTTTGCGCATTCAGAAACGTGACTGTAAAACAAGCCGATAAGAAAGACGGAAACAGACAAATTGCCCCGGAAACAACCTACTCTAAAACGATGGGTGTGGTTGCAAAATGTTTCATTTGAAATGGGTGGCTGAGGTTGGACTGAGCTTGCGAAGGAAACCCGGGGGTTCGCTTGTGCCTCGCTCCAACGCCAGCCACCCTCTCCAACTTCGCAACTTTCGACGACGACACCCGCAACGACATACATCGAAGCAACGGAATGACGTACTACCAGACTTTGACTACAATATGTGATCGCGAGCCGGACAGCGGTCGTATCGCCGAAGTGTTCTGATGTTGCAGCCCCCGTTGAAGTCACAAACTGTCAGAATGTTAGTCGACCAGGCTAACCTACAGAATCATGACACGCAAGCCCCCTTCACAGTCTACACGCGATCGCCCTGCCGCAACACGGCGGGGATGGGGATTCGTCATCGTTGCGGCAGTTCTTGTGGTTGTGGTCTGGCTGAGCGTACGCCGCTGGGTGAAACATTCAGCACCTCAATCACTGAGTGTGGCAGAAGCACACTTGAAATCCGGCAATAACGAAGGCGTGGAAGAGGCACTGTCCTGGCTACTGTGGTTCGAACCCGAGAATGCTCGAGCCCTATTGCTGCGGGGTATCAGCCGAAACGCCAGAAAGAATGTCGGAGGTGCTTTGGATGACCTGAGCCGAATTCCCGAGAACTGTGCCGAGTTCTTCGAAGGGGGTATCGC
>CAYZYB010000627.1:0-3906 GCA_964481505.1 uncultured Planctomycetaceae bacterium
TTCGCCATGAGCATCATTCGCAACGCAACTATCAACGACATCAGGAGTTCCGGCAACCAATGCATCGCTGCCGCCTTACGAACAAACGCTTTACGCATTTCAGCACTCTTAACCAAACTTGGCATCTTCATTTATTGAGTCGCCGTGGGCGTGCCGCAGGGCCTTGAGGAAAATCTATGTTGTCTGCCCGCCCTCCTGACGCTCACGCATGAATGGTGGACATCAAGGCGGGTGGAACCTTTGTTTGACTTCGAGGTCGCTTTAGTTCTCTTGTGTTTCGAGTGGATCTGTAAAATCCTCCCTTGAAGAATCCTGACCCGGAAGTCCAAAGGGAGTATCGTCGAGTGTATCGGCAGCGCGATTCGGAGACCGCGACGGCTCATTCCAATCCTGTAGGTCGTAAACTGCACCTGCCGGCGGCACCGAAGTTGGATAGCCATTCGGAAACCCTAGGCCGTTCGCTTCATTCACCAACGTCTGCAATCGCAGCTTGATGATGTCACCCTGAGCGTTCCTGCGTTTGTTGAGTTGTTCCCGCAGCGTCTTCACGCGCTTCTCGACCTCCGCGAGTTCTTTTTCCCGCTGCTTTAGGTCTCGATCAAACTGCCACGTCAATTGCGTCTGAATTGTCAACGCTGCTTTCTCTCGCTCGGCTTCCTCCTTGCTGTTGTTGAGCAGCCGAATCGCCTCCTGCAGTTTTTTCGCTGCTTCAATCTCTTCGGCGGGAATAGTCTCGTACTGTATTTCACGAATCGTCCGTGTGATGAATCGCTGGCGCATTGGTGACGCGACCTGCTGAGGATTCGTTTGCTGCTGTGGTCTCACCGCAGTTGGTGAATCGAACGATGTTCCCGAAAAGTTTCCCCGGCCTTGAAGGGAACGACGCTCATCCGGTACGGCCCCGCCTGCACGCGGTCCGGGCTCCCGGCTGCCATATCGTTGCCTATCGGCGACTGTTGGAACGTCTTCCTCACGAGTTCGTTGAAAACCACTTTTTGCTATCGTGCCAGGGACATCGAAAGGCTGCAAAGCCTCCAGTGACTCAAATCCAACGTCGGGGACAGGCTCCGACCTGGATCCGTCGCGTTCGTCATTGAAAAAATCAATATCATCCTGCGTCAGTCCAACCGCAGCGGAGATCGTCAATACAGGCACACAAAAAATCGCCACAACGCCTCTTGAAATTCGCATTAGTTTCGTCCTTTCAATTCGCTTTTCAAAACATCAACGTTCTGTTTCCACTCGTCCACGGGATGTGAGTCGGTTGGGAATTCACTCCGTTCGTTCCACCGATCTTCCAGCGTATTCAGTAAACCAAGCAACTCAGCCATATCCGGTTCGAAAGTATCCTTCGGCAACAGGATCGGGGGCTGAATTACAGGCGAGGCAACAGGGGGCTTAGACTCCGCTGACACCGTGATCTCATCAACCTGCACAATCGTCTCAGGTTCCGACGCCGCAGGTGAATTATCTTTAAAGTTCCACAACGCGAACCCAACCCCCATTAACATGCACGCCGCGACAACGCTGAAACCAAGTATCGAAGCTTGTATGACACCGCGCCAGCGACGCCACGTTCGTTTCCACTGCAAACGCCGCGACTGTCCGCCGTTTTGAAGGCGAAGCAGAATGGTCTCCAGATGCCGTTCGGCTTCATTCGCATCGCGAAAACGGTCCGCAGGTTTCTTCGCCAGCAAGCGATCAACGATTTCTGCGAGTTCGGCAGAAACTTCGCTGCTGATTTCATCCACCGGCCGATGTTCGTCACGACAAATACGATTCAAAATTGCCAACGCCTGCTCCGCTCGAAACGGCGGCCGACCGGTACACATGAAATAGATCACGCTCCCCAGACTAAACAGGTCCGATCGCTGATCAATGGGCAGTCCGCCGGCTTGTTCCGGCGACATATAGTGCGGTGTCCCGGCAACGACGCCGGTGCGTGTCAGCGTGGCATCATCAACCGTGCGAGCCAGTCCGAAGTCCGAAATCAGCACGCGGTCGACTGATTCTTCCAGTAAAATATTCGCCGGTTTCACGTCGCGATGAACAACTCCCTGAGCGTGCGCGGCCGCGAGTCCGGCTGCCGCCTGCCGAGCGATCCGCAGAATTTCCCGAGTCGCCAGCGGTCCACGCTGATCAACGCGCGCCTGCAGTGACTGGCCCGGAACGTACTGCATGACCAGAAACGGCGTGTCGCCTTCTGTTTGCACGTCGTGAATTGGAATCACATGTTCGTGGACAACCGCTGCCGCCGATTGTGCTTCTCGCGCGAAGCGACGTCGAGCAGCGCCATTGTGAGCCAGGTGCTGCTTCAGCACTTTGATGGCAACAACACGATGCAGCTCAGTGTCAAAGCCCTTCAAAACAATCCCCATGCCACCGGAACCGATGATCCGTTCGACGTCGTAGCGGCCAATCCGCCCCAGCATCTCCGGATGACCGGGCGGCGACAAAAAGTCGAGCGAAACCGGTTCGCATTCGGCGCCAATGTCGTCCACAAAGTTATGTTCCATCGAAACCACGACTGAAGACGTGCTACTGCGATATTCGTCCGTTACGTTGCCGAGCAACTGCAGCGTCTCACGCACTTCCTGCTGCAGATGCTTGTCACCCGAGAGTTCCAGTAATCGTTGCTGACAGCGATCACAGTTTTCCACATGCTGTGACACTGATTGGAAGTCGACACTGTCTTCATCAGCGGTCAGCAGAGTCGTCAGGCGACTGTCGTTACATCGCATCATCGCCCTCCCACTTCTGAACTTCATCTCTCATTTGAGCCATCACGCGACTACGCGCGATATAGACAGCTCCTGCAGTCAGGTTCAATTCAGCAGCCACCGTTTCGACACTTTGCTCTTCGACGGACGTCATCCAGAACGCCTGCCATGTCCTTTCTTTGACTTTTGACTTCACTCGGTCCGCCGCCCAACGAAACAATTCACGCCGATGTTCCAGACGCAGTACCTGCTCCGCCCGTTCGTCGTCCAAAGCCAATCCATCGAGGCCGACAAGGAAACTCGTCCCACCTTTTCCGGACACCTTCTTCGGTAGCTTCGCCAGCACGTCGAGCAACTGGTTTCGAGCGATGCGAAATAGCCACGTTCGGAATCGTCCGCGCGTACTGTCCGGTTTCCATCTCCCGACCGCTCGCGCCACAGACAG
Organism: uncultured Planctomycetaceae bacterium; assembly: GCA_964481505.1. Classification (GTDB taxonomy): domain Bacteria; phylum Planctomycetota; class Planctomycetia; order Planctomycetales; family Planctomycetaceae; genus Fuerstiella. The sequence continues at coordinate 3,166 of CAYZYB010000627.1, forward strand.
CATCACGTCCTGCACCAGTTCCCGAGCATCCGCATCCTGCAACCCGCCCCGTCGGGCGAACCGAAAGACAAACGGTTCGTAAATCGAAGCGAATTCCTCCCATGCATCAGCATCTGCCGTGCAAGGCAAACGCAGAATAAGGCTGGCTCGAGTTTCCGGAACACGCGGCACTAAGAAATCTCCCGTCACCTATACACACGACCGACAGCAGACAATCTTTCACAGAATCACGTGCAAAATCGAACAATCCCGGCGAGATTTCTGAGATCAGCGAAATTGGATAGCGAAACCCGCTCACAGTTCAATCGCAGTTCAGGATCACGATAGTCACCGGACTTTTAGTGCTGAACACAACCATTCGTCGCTACGAAAAGAATGGCGTATCACATCAAATAATGCGTCCACAGACAAAACGGCTGCCGTTAAAAGCTGGTTCGCTCGCCGTCCTCGTGACCACGTCCCTTTCGCGCCGATCGGCGAGGCGTGGCTCAATCAGGTCGAACGCATTTTTGCGGAGATTGCCAATAAACAAATTCGTCGAGGAGCATTTCGCAGCATTCATCATCTTGAAGCCGCTGTGGAAAAATGTTCTGGACTACAACATACAAACAAAGGTTCCCCCCGCCTTTGATGACACCCGAGGAATTCCAATCGATTGCGCAGCCATTCCCGCCGAAACATTTCCAGTGACGGGATCTTTGCTGCACAAAAAACCCCTTCGCACACAGCGATTCACAGAGT
>CAYZYB010000628.1:0-3904 GCA_964481505.1 uncultured Planctomycetaceae bacterium
TGGATGCAGTGGCCAACTTCTCCGTGCAAGCCCAATGGATTTCAGATAGAATCATCCTTCCGGCTCAGGGTCTGCAGCCCGAACAGCGGCATCCAACCGCCTGCCGGAATTTTTTCATCTTGGAAGCATCTGGAAAATGCGAATGCCGGCCACTCCCTCTCTCAATTTTAAATTCCTCTCCAAGATCAACAGCGTTATCGTTGATCTTGCAGGATTCGCCGAGCTATACGCGTTCACCGACCCTAACTCTGCACTGGTGAAAACCCGCCAGATCGGCGAACTGCTGGTCAAGCAAATCTATGCCAAACAAGGGCGCTCTTTCGACCCAGAGTCCAGACAAGTCGATCTGATCAACGAACTTTGGAAAATGGGACTGGTTACCGATCAGATCTCGCAAATGCTGCACGAGGTTCGGAAGAAAGGAAACGACGCTGTTCACGAAATCCACGGTGATCGTAACGAAGCGCTCTTCCATCTCCGAACCGTCCACCGCATCGCCGTCTGGTTGTACAAGTCATTCTACGACCGCCACTTTAAACATGTATCTTTCTCGCCGCCCCCCGAACCCGTTGACGCCAGCGAAGCGCTCAAAGTGGAATTGGACCGCCTGCAGACCGAGTTCGCCAAGAGCGAAGTCTTACGCCAAGAGCTGGCCGAGAACGTTGTCAACGAGGCCGAGCTTCGTCTCAAGGCCGAGGCGGATGCAAAACGAGCTTACGAGGAACTGGAAACTGCGATCCAGCTAGGGGAAGAAGACAACGCACGACTCACGGCAAAGATCAAAGAATACGAGGCCATGCTGGTTGCCGAATCTAAATCGGCTTACGTTACGACGGCCCAAGTCGAAGCGGCCATTGAGACCGCTTCTGAAGTCGAAAAAGAGGTCGTCACCGAAGCTGACACACGCGAGATTATCGACCGCCAGCTCAAGGCAGCGGGCTGGACTGTGGACACCAAGAACATCCGCTACGCCAAAGGCGCGCGGCCACAAAAGGGCAAGAACATCGCCATCGCGGAATGGCCAACATCCAGCGGCCCGGCAGACTACGTCCTGTTTATCGGTCTGATGCCTATCGCCGTCGTTGAAGCTAAAAAACAGACCGTCGATGTTGCCGGCGCGATCGGTCAAGCCAAACGCTACAGCCGCGATTATGTGGTCAAAGGAGAAGAAGTCTCTCCCGGCGGCCCGTGGGGCGAGTACAAGATCCCGTTTCTATTCTCCACCAACGGACGTTCTTATCTCAAACAGTTGAAAACCAAGAGCGGCGTTTGGTTCCACGACACACGTGTGAAAACGAACCACCCGAGGGCTTTGCAAGCGTGGTATTCTCCACTGGGCCTGAAACAGCTGATGACACAGGACCAAGCCGCCGCTGAAGCCCAATTGGAGTCCCAATCCAGCGACTACCTTCCACTACGTTACTACCAACGGGACGCGGTTGCTGCCGTTGAAGACGCCATCAAGGACGGCCAGCGCGAAATGCTGGTCGCGATGGCCACGGGAACCGGAAAAACGCGTACCTGTATCGGCATCTGCTACCGGCTAATCAAAGCCAAACGTTTCCGCCGAATCCTATTCCTTGTCGATCGCACCAGCTTGGGCGAACAGACCGCCGATTCATTCAAAGACCTGCGTCTTGAGAACAATCAGACATTCACCGATATCTACGACGTGAAAGAACTGGGCGACATCGAACCGGACGCTGACACCAAATTCCAGATCGCGACCATCCAAAGCATGGTTCACCGCTTGCTGAATAACGACGAAGCTGACAATGGCCTGTCAGTTGACCAATACGACTGTATCGTTGTTGACGAATGCCACCGAGGCTACAACCTCGACCAAGAACTATCCGACAGCGAACTGCGATTCCGAGACGAAGCCGACTACATCTCCAAATACTCGCGCGTCATCGAATACTTCGACGCGGTAAAGATCGGCCTGACGGCAACGCCGGCGATCCACACCATCGAAATCTTTGGCGGCGAAGCACAACTACCGATCTACCAATACAGCTACCGGCAAGCAGTCCTTGACGGCTTTCTGGTCGATCACGAGCCCCCTTTGGGCATCCGTACTGAGCTGGGCGAAGGCGGCATCAAATGGGAAGTCAACGAGGAAGTCACGACCTACAACACGCGCACGCAGCAGCTGGAGCTGTTCAACACGCCTGACGAGATCGAACTCGAGATCGACAGTTTCAACAAGCGCGTGATCAACGAGAACTTCAATCGAGTCATCTGCCAAGAGATTGCTAAACATATTGATCCGGATCTACCGGGCAAGACGCTCGTGTTCTGCGTCACCGACTCACACGCCGACATGGTCGTGACCGAGCTTAAAAATGCGTTCACCGAGCAATACGGCTCAGTGCAAGACGATGCGATTCGCAAGATCACCGGGAAAGCCGACAAACCGCTGCAATTGATCCGCCGCTACAAGAACGAGGCACTTCCCAGCATCGCCGTCACCGTTGATCTGCTGACAACCGGCATCGACGTTCCGGCGATCGCAAATCTCGTTTTCCTGCGGCGTGTACGCAGCCGTATCCTCTACGAACAAATGATTGGACGTGGGACGCGCCTGTGCCCTGATCTGTACGGCGACAAGGACGACAAAGACTGTTTCCGCATCTTCGACTGCGTGGACTTGTATTCAGCGCTGCAAAACCACTCGGACATGAAACCAGTAGTCACGCGCCCGAACATCACGTTCAGCCAGCTAGTGGACGAATTGGCTAAAACCACTAACGCCGAAGACCAGCAAACCATCAAAGACCAATTGATTGCGAAACTTCAACGCAAGAAACGATCACTCAAAGGCGACAACGCCAAAACGTTCGAAGACAAATCAGGCACTAAACCTGAACCATTGGTTGCGCAGTTGCAGCAGGCATCACCTGCCGAAATCTCCGAGTGGTTCGCCGACAAAACGAATCTGGTTGAGTTCCTTGATTCCGTAACGACCGGTGCTGTAAAGATCATGATTTCGGATCATGACGACGCCGTCACATCTGTCAAAACGGGATTCGGCAAAGACAACAAACGCCCCAAAGACTATCTCGAGGAGTTCCGCAGCTACGTGTTGGACCACCAAGACAAAATGGAAGCCCTCAAACTGTGTGCCACGCGCCCGCGCGACCTGACGCGTAAAACACTGCGTGAGCTACAACTGGAACTGGATAAACACGGATACAGCGAAACGCGACTTCGCGTAGCTTGGCGTGAGACCAAGAACGAAGAGATCGCCGCCACCATCATCGGCTACGTCCGCAACGCGGTACTCGACACGCCACTGAAACCGTTTGAGGAACGTGTCAGTGACGCAATGAAAGCGATCCTCGCCTCGCAAGCATGGACCAAGCCACAGCGCAGCTGGCTACAACGCATCGGCAAACAATTCAAAGAAAACACGCTGGTCGATCGCCAATCACTCGACGAAGGCGTCTTCAAAGAAAAAGGCGGCTTCGATCGCCTAAACAAAGTCTTTGACGGGAAACTGGCAGACCTACTTGGTCAAATCACCGATCACATCTGGGCAACTGCAGCATAGCCGCCCTCTTAACCAACACGTAAACAGAAACCCTTGCCTGAATGAACACCACCACCGACATCGTCGCCAAACTCTGGTCCATGTGTCACGTCCTGCGTGACGATGGCATCACGTATCAGGACTACGTCACCGAACTGACGTACCTGCTGTTCCTAAAAATGATGAAAGAGACCGACGAAGAGAAATCTTTGCCCAAGGGCTTTCGTTGGGATGACCTCACCAGCAAAGAAGGTGTCGAACAACTGAACTTCTATCGTGAGATGCTGGTTCATCTCGGCAGCAAAGCCAAGGGCCGTGTTCAGGCGATCTTCAACAACGCCAACTCGTCACTTAAAAAGCCCAAGAACCTGC
>CAYZYB010000629.1:0-3893 GCA_964481505.1 uncultured Planctomycetaceae bacterium
GATACCACCGGCGGCACGATGGGGGAATTGAGTTGTGTGCTGCTGCCGGAAAACATCGTGATCACATCCGGCGAAGATCCTCCTCCCGGACAGCAGCGTCCGGCCCATGCGTCGCAGCAGAAGAAGCCATGGTGGAAACCCTGGTAATTTTATTCGCCCGTTAAGAATACGAATTTTTTGTACGCAGACGTTTCAATTTCGTTTGGAGGCTTCCATGTCGCGCAGAATTCTGCTGTTTTGCTGTTTTACATTGCTTTTATCGCTGACGCCGCTGGAGGCTGGCGACTGGCCACAGATTCTGGGGCCCAACCGCGACGGAATTGCGAAAGGTGAAACGCTACTTGCGACATGGCCCACAACCGGCCCCAAAGAGCATTGGTCGCTGAGTGTCGGGGGAGGTTTTGCCGGCGTTGCGGTGAGCGACGGGACATTGGTTCTGTTTCACCGAAAAGACGACTTCGAAGTTGTCGATGCGATGGATGCGGTGACCAGCAAACCAAAGTGGCAGAAAAAATTCCCTTGTGATTACCAATCAGGGCTTTCCAGCGACAGCGGCCCCCGCTGTGTTCCGTTGATTGCCGGTGGACACGTTTACGTTTTCGGCGTGCAGGGAAAACTTCGGTGCCTTTCCATGATGGATGGCAAAGAAGTCTGGAGCCGCGATACGTGGAAAGACTTTTCTGCACCCGAAGGCTACTTCGGTGCGGGCAGTTCGCCAGTGCTGTATGAAGATCGACTGATCGTCAACGTCGGTGGACGAAACAACGCTGCGGTTGTGGCGTTCTCGATCAAAGACGGCAGCACGCTGTGGCAACAGTTCGATGACACTGCCAGCTATTCGTCTCCCATCGTTGCCAATGTCAATGGAATACCGCATGCCATCGTCGTCACACGGTTGAACACGGTGTCGTTGAATCCGGCTGACGGCAGTCTGCGTTTTCAGTTTCCGTTCGGAATGCGGGGGCCAACAGTCAACGGAGCGACGCCGATTGTGCTTGGCGATCAACTGTTTGTGTCATCCAGCTATCGTGTCGGCAGCACTTCGGCAACGATCAGTGGTGACTCCGCAAAGCCGGTCTCCAGTGGTGAAAAACTTCTGGCCACACAGTACGCCACCCCTGTTGAACACAACGGTCTGTTGTTTGCCGTTGATGGTCGGCAGGATGTCGGTTCGGCGTCGTTGAAGTGTATTGATCCGAAGACACAATCTGTGCTTTGGGAAAAAGGCGGCTTCGAATACGGCACTCTGGTGCGAGTTGCCAACGAATTGCTGTTTCTCACTCACGGCGGTGAACTCATTCGATTTGCCGCAGAAAAAGAAGCGTACCGCGAAGTTCAGCGCTGCAGGGTTCTTGAATCTACTTCGCAAGGCTACCGGCTGCCGGCGATCAGCAACGGTCACTTGTATGTCCGCGACGACGCAAAACTCAAGTGCCTGGTGATTGGCACTCCGTAACGCACGCTGTTTCGATTCATCTACCGCGCCCGCTGGAAGATGGAGGAACTGGCAACCATTCCGGCTTCGAATCGTAACGAACGTGGCATACAATGGCGTCTCGTATCTGGTCCGCAGTCTGTGCAGCAAGTTGATCCATGAAGTGCCTTCAGTTTGAAACTCCCGGAGACCCCGCTGAGGTTCTCAAGTGTGTCGACAGAGATGTTCCGGTGCCGCAGCATGGTGAAGTTCGCGTACGGATGCTGGCGAGTCCCATTAACCCGTCGGACATGATGTTCGTTCGAGGAGTCTATGGTGTGCAACCTAAGCTGCCGCAGGTTCCAGGCTTCGAAGGTGTCGGCGTTGTGGAGGCATCCGGCGGCGGCATCAAAGGAAACTTCTTCACTGGAAAGCGAGTGGTCGTCCTGAACAAAGCCGGCGGAAACTGGGCCGAACAAACGGTAGTGCCGGTGGACCAGGTGATCCCGATTAACAGTCAGCTCAGCGACGAACAGGCGGCCACATTCTTCGTCAACCCTGTTACAGCGTGGGTGATGACACAGGAAGTGCTGAAGATTCCTCAGGGAGCCTGGTTACTACAAACGGCGGCCGGTTCGTCGCTCGGAAAGATGATCGCCCGGCTCGGCAAAGCCACAGGCTTTCGCACCATCAACGTTGTTCGTTCGGAAGGTTCCATCGCTGACCTAAAAGCCGCCGGGGCAACAGAAGTTGTCGTTTTCGATGGCGAAAAAGATGCTCCGGAAACGCTGCAGAAGTCCGTCGCTAAGATCGTTGGCAAAGACGGTTTACAATACGCAATCGATCCGGTCGGTGGTTTCACCGGATCAGCCGTTGTGCAGTGCCTTACTGCGAATGCCAGAATGTTGCTCTACGGCACGTTGACGACCGAACCTCTCCGGTTTTCGCCGCGCTCACTGATGAAGATCCAGGCGAACGTGGAAGGCTTTTGGCTGGGCAACTTCATGAACAGCAAAGGCCTGCTCTTCAAGCTCAAACTGATCAAACGCATCACGCGCCTGATTCTGGATGGGACACTCGGCTGCGAAGTCAGCCACTCGCATTCTCTGGATGAAGTCGTCGCTGCGGTAACCGCAGCAGAAGAACGAGGCCGCAGTGGGAAGACGCTCTTCAAGCTGTAGCGGCCAATTGCTCGACCGATTGCCGCAGCTTCGAAGACAAGTGGAATTGCATTCGAAAGCGATTCGCCTGGACCAGGCAGAGAATTAAGAAACGTCTGGAATCCTACTGGCGAATGCCTCGAATTCTCCGCGCTGTTAACCACAGAACGGAACCATTTGCGTGCGTTGCTTGAGCACACTATTGGCAAAGGTGTCACGAGTTCCGGCCTCTCTTGCCGGTTCTGCCAGGCTGAGCCCTCGGTCGTGCCGGTTTCCGGGAAAGCGTGACAATCCCCCGTTGAATTGCAGCCGACTCTGTTCGGTCCGGCATTGACGGTGGCATCGTTTGATCACAAATTCACCAGATTGATCAGGCGTTTCTGCTCTGATCCCTCAAAAGGTTTCTCGCCGGCTACGTTCGGAGCGGCTTATGTTGTTCTTTCTAAAACCCATTCGTCTCGCCCTCAAAGCGCTGATCACGGAAGCAACGCCAGGACAGCTTGCGCTGGGTTTTGCGATGGGCATCCTCATCGGTATCGTGCCGAAAGGTAACCTCATTGCAATCGCGCTGGGAATTATTCTGGCCGTGAGTCGCGCCAACCTGGGTGTCGCCGCGGCGACAATTCTGGGTTGTAGTTTCCTTTCCGGCTACCTGGATCCTCTGTCGGATGAAGTCGGCTGGTGGGTTTTGAGCCATCCCTCACTGACGGACATGTGGACAAATCTATACAACAGACCGGTGATGCCGTGGACAGATTTCAATAACTCAATTGTTATGGGCAATCTGATCATCGGAATTGTGTTGCTGTATCCCATGTACCGGCTGTCGAAACCCCTCTTTGCGAAGTACACAACAAAGTTCGCAACGTGGGCGAAGAAATTCTGGATCACCAGAGTACTACTTGGGATGGAACTCGCAGATCGTCTGGGCGCTGTCCGTTAACCCGTTCTGCCTGGTCGACTGAATCGGGCATTGCTTTATTCCACCCAACAGTTGTCGCACATGGAGGTGCACATGCGCTGGGGATATTTGATACCTCGTTTGATTATTGTTGCGATCATCTGGGCGTTTTTCGCGTTCGGATTCGATCCGTTGCTGCACTATTCCGCCACCGAATCACTCCAGGCGGTCACCGGTGCAAAAGCTGACATCGAAGTTCTGGAAACAGGATTCTTCCCACCTCGCGGTAGGGTTGCGCGCGTCGCATTGGCAAGTGCTGACAAGCCAGGAACCAATTTGCTTGAATTCGAAGAAATGAACTTCGGCCTCGTCGGCACACCACTTCTGCGGCGGTCGTATGTCGTCGATGAAGCCACGG
>CAYZYB010000630.1:0-3889 GCA_964481505.1 uncultured Planctomycetaceae bacterium
GTTTGATGACAGCGACGTCTGGCTGGAACAGCTTCTGGCGGACATTAATCACGACATTGAACAACACGGAGATCTCCTTCGTTCCGTTGCCCCGATTTTGGAATCGTTTGACGAGGACTTTTCATCATAATTCGATGGCCACCATCGAAATCAATCCACATGATTCAAACCATTGCAGTGACTGCCGTGTCGCATTATGAATATCTGTGAACACCTGACATCGACCGCAAAGATATTCCCCGAACGAATCGCGATTCGCTTCGAAGGAGAATCGATTTCGTATTCGCAGCTGGACAGCATGACCAAAGCGGCTGGCGTTGTCCTCAAGGACGCCGGCATCGAAGCCGGCGATCGTGTCACCATGATGCTGGGCAATGTCCCGGCGTTCGCCGTCTGGTACTACGCGGCGCTGCGCATTGGAGCCATCGCTGTTTCCATCAGTGTTCGGTCTGCTCCAGCGGAAGTGTCGTACCTGACAAAAGACTGCGGAACCAGGTTCTTTATCACTGATGAAGCTACGCTGAAGTCCGTCGCTAACGAACTCTCGGAAAGCGTCGTTCGTTATGTTCACACTTCAGATCTCGGTGACACGATCGATGGAAAGTCGCTTCCGTCTGCCTCCGGTGAATCGAGGGACTTAGTACAAGCCGATCCCAATGAACCCGCCGTCATTCTGTACACGTCGGGCACGACAGGTTTTGCCAAGGGAGCCGTCCTGTCTCACATGAATGTGCGATCCAACGTTTGCGCATTCAATCATCTGTGTGGCATGAAATCTGCCGATCGAATTCTGCTCGCCGTACCGCTGTTTCACTGTTTCGGGCAAAACGCTTTGCTGAATTCAGCGTTTAATGTTGGTGCAACATTGGTGCTGCAGCGAAAGTTCGACTTAAACGAATCCAAACGCCTGATCGCGGACGAAAGTGTTACTCAGCTGTATGGCGTGCCGATGATGTTTCAGCTGTTGCTGGACAGTTGCGAACCGTCAGTGCTATCCACCGTCGACTACTGTTTTTCAGCTGCAGCAACACTACCTGTTCAGGTGGGAGAACGGTGGCAGCAGAAGTTCGACATGCCAATCCACGAAGGCTATGGACTGACGGAAACGTCGCCATTTGCCAGCTACAACCATCGCAATCGGTTCGTGTGCGGCTCCATCGGGACACCGATAGACGGCGTGGAGATGAAGGTCGTCGACACCGAGACCGGCGAAGAATGTACAGCCGGGGATCCAGGCGAAATCATCATTCGCGGTCCCAACGTGATGCTGGGCTATTGGAATCGCAGCGAAGAAACTCAGGAAGTTCTTAGTGACGGCTGGTTTCGTTCGGGCGACATCGGTCGAATGGATGACGATGGATTCTTCTACATCGTCGACCGCGTGAAAGACATGATCGCGGTGGGAGGCCTCAAGGTTTTTCCGGCAGAAGTCGAACGAGTGCTGCTGACTCATGACGCCATCAATCAGGTTGCTGTCGTTGGGATTGTGGATGAAGTATTTGGAGAGCAGGTTGTGGCATTTGTGGTGCTCGCCGACCACGCTGATGAACATTCCGTGGAATCGATCAGCAAACACGGGAAGACACAACTGGCGAACTACAAGGTGCCGCGTTTGATCATTCCGATCGATACGCTGCCACGAAACCCATCGGGGAAAATCTTGAAACGCGAATTGCGGGAGTACGATCTTTCTTCGACGAAGTTCACTCCTTCCGATTCAAATGACTCAGCGGACGCCATAGAAGCTCAGTCCTTCCGCCCTCTTCAGGAACCAACGCTCAGACGTTTGCTGGCAGAAACTCACGCTTCGTCTCGGCAGTCAGTTGCTGATGACTTTGTGCGACAGCTGGTGCAAATGGTGGTCGATCTGGACGAACCACCGGAAGCCGACACGCGATTCCTCGATGCTGGAATTGATTCCCTGATGATTGTGGAAATCAGCAATCAACTACAGGCTGAATTTGGCGTGGACCACGAAATTCCCGCCACGCTGGTGTTTGACTACCCGCGGATTTGCGATCTGTCGGAGTTCCTTGTGCAACAACTAACGCCCGGCAAAGCGCAGCCGAATAGCGCTGCTAATGAAATTGCAGAAAGCCATCCACAGAAAGCGAAAGCGGAGTCAGTCAGACTTCGAACGCAGATTGAATCTATGAGCGAAGACGAAGCGTTGGCGGAACTGATGAGAGAAATCGAATGTACGACAAAGTGACGTGGCGAGAGATCCCGAACGTCTCAGTCCCGAAGGCTGAGCGGCGAAAGTAAGATGACAGAATCACCCAACAACGCACTTTCCGCGAACAAGCAGGCACTGCTGAAGATTCGGGAACTGAAACAGCAGATTGCGGAACTGCAACAGCAGCAGGCGACAATCAGTGAACCGATTGCCATCGTGTCGATGGCATGCCGCTTTCCGCGACGGTCGAACACGCCCGAAGCGTTTTGGAAGTCGTTACTGGAACAAACTGACGAAGTGTCGGAGATCCCCGACGATCGATGGGACCAGGACGCTTTTCACGACGACGACCCGGAAGTCCCAGGCCGCATGTATGCGCGGCATGGAGTTTTTCTGGATGGCCTGGATCAAATGGACCCGGAGTTCTTTGGGATCTCCCCGCGCGAAGCGACATGGGTGGATCCGCAACAACGGTTACTGATGGAAGTGGGTTGGGAAGCGCTCGAACGCGCAGCGTGGGTGCCGGAAATGATCGGTGACCGGGCCGGGGTCTTCATTGGGTGGATGCACAATGATTACCAGAACGAAGCCAGCGATTCGTTCCTGAATCTAAATCCCTATATCGCCACAGGTGCTGCCGGAAGTTTTTTGTGTGGCCGACTTGCCTACTACCTTGGGCTGAAAGGGCCCAGCGTGGCTGTCGACACAGCGTGTTCGTCATCGCTCGTTGCATTGCATCTGGCCTGCCAAAGTCTTCAGCAACGCGATTGTGATCGAGCGATGGTGGGTGGAGTGAACGCGATCTGTTCTCCGACGACAAATATTCTCACATGCAAACTGAAAGCACTGTCACCGACCGGGCAGTCACGGGCTTTCGATGCGGCGGCCGACGGCTACCTGCGCGGTGAAGGCTGCGGCGTTGTCACGTTGCGGAGATTGTCGGATGCCGAAAGAGACGGCGATCCGATCATCGGTGTCATTAAGGGATCGGCAATCGGCCACAACGGAGCGGGCGGAGGACTGACGGTTCCAAACGCCAGGGCGCAGGAACAGGTCATTACAGACGCGTTGCAGAGATCTCAGCTTTCTCCGAACGACGTCTCTTACTTAGAGGCTCACGGCACCGGCACAGAACTCGGTGATCCCATTGAACTCCGAGCTGCCGCTGCGGCGCTGGCGAACGATCGCAACGGTACAGGGCCATTGCTGGTGGGTTCTGTAAAGACAAACATCGGACACCTCGAAGCCGCAGCAGGCATGGCGGGCCTGATCAAAGTACTGCTTTCGTTGCAGTACGAACAGATACCGGGGCAACGGAACTTCGAAACACCCAACCCACATATTCCGTGGGACAATATCGATGTCGAAGTGCTGACCGACGCCGTAAGCTGGCCTCAAAAACAGCGCGTCGCCGGCGTAAGCGCTTTTGGCATGAGCGGCACCAATGCTCACGCTGTGATTGGGCAGAGTCCTGACAGCCGATCGTCCGGCACGCCGAAAGAAGATGCGAGACCTGCTCAGTCCGAAGTCTCCGATGATGAATGTGCTCCGGAGTTGATCGTTTTAAGTGCACGATCCGAAGAGGCTTTGCGAGATCTTTCGGAACGATATGCAGAGAACTTTCGTCAGGGCAATCGCGATTCCCTGGCCGACATTGCGTTTACAACCACCACAGGGCGGACGCACTTCGAACATCGCGCCGCGGTTATCGCT
>CAYZYB010000631.1:0-3873 GCA_964481505.1 uncultured Planctomycetaceae bacterium
GTACGGTTACGACATGAAGACAAACCTCTCCGTGATGTCCTACAACCACGGCAGTCGACCGAGGGGCCTCAATGAAAGTCAAACTCCTCAGATACTGATTCCCGAAGACATTCGGGCTTTGGCATTGAATGACAGAGTTTTTCCCAACCTTACGTTTAATCCGCAGCGTCATATCCCACGTGGCTATTCAATTTCTCCGAAAATGCGAGCTTTCTCACCGATTCCATTGCCCGGTCATCCGGAGGACCGTATTGAGATCGTTTCTTTGTCAGGAGACAGTGTGAGAAGCCTCGCCAGGAATCTTGTGCGAAAGCAGATCGTCCCTAACGTGCGATCGAAAACCGATAAACAGGGGATCAATTACAACAGCAAGACAATGTGGCACTCGGATAGGACAGAGACTGAGTACCGCAGCCTGGAAGTCACATTTCCGCTTGAAACCAGTCTGACGGCAGTCCGCATTCACTCACAGCACAGTGGGCGAATTCATCCGGTGACGGAGTTCCGAGCGTCGATACAAGATGATGACGAAACGGTCATCGTTGATGCCATAGTTGTGACGGACGATCAGCTCGTTTCGTTTCCTGTCGCGACGAGCCGCAAGTGGCGGCTGGACTTCAAGCCCGGCAAGTCGGGGAAAGTTGTATTGCGCGGGCTTCAGTTTTACTTTAACGAAACGGAGCTTTACGCCGCAGTTACCAGCGACGAAGACGTTGAGCCGACGGAACCGAAACAATAGAGTTGGAACGCACGCCCTGCCGTTTCGTTCGTGCCCATCTGTCTGCGGATTAGCCAACACCTGGCGTTTTGGAATGCGCGTTCTGTGGGAAGTCGAAAGTCAGCACAAGTGATTCCGTTCCTGTGTTCTCGATCTGCACGCCGCCGTTGTTTAGTGCGGACTGAGTGACGAATCCGATTTCGGGATAGAGCTCGCCGAGTTTCATACCCTGGTGATATCGCACTTCGAGTTTTCCAACGCGGCCGCTTCCGCCATTCGTGTGGAACAGCGCTGGGCTCTCCGGGGCAAACTTTGTCTTAGCCCCAGGTTGCAGGGTGAGACGCAGGATTGAGCACTTCTGATCGCCCAGGAAGTCGCCGTACACGATCCACTTTGCGTCAACACCGTCGCCAGCGAATTCTTCCGCGGTGATGGCCGGACGTTTATTCTTCAGGACGAAGTCCGGGTCTTGGTTCGCTTCGAAGTCGAATTTCTCAACCAGGTATTCCCAGTCTTCGTGTTTATCTTTCGGATAGTCTTCTTCGCGACAGGCGTAAAACGCATCTGCTGCTCCAATGCGGCCGTCAAGCGTGAGGTCTTCGGCGAGGAAGTGCTCATCCATCGTGACGTGCAGTTCGTGCGTGCAAAGGTCCGTTGGCGAATGCAGTACACCGTTCGGCATTACAAAGCCGTTATCGATGTGCATCATGACGTGCGGAGACAGATGTCGAACTCCGTTGTATTCGCCCTGTCCCCAACTTTTCATGCAGTCCAGAAACTGATCCTTTGTGACGAACGGGTACAGCCCCATGGCCGTGGTGTGATAATGCGACGGGCTGACTCCAGGGTTGTCGAAGGAATTGATGTCGTAGACTTCCCACTTTGACCAGTGAAGATGATGCGGAATCGGATTCAGATTGTCGAACTTCTTCGAAACAATCGGCCACGTCGGATCGCCGAACATTGATTTCGAAAAGGCCGTCATCTTCTCACCCATCACAGCTTCCGGATTGGCGACGATCAAATCCTGCAGCGAGATGACCTGCCCGTTCGGTGTGAGGACGTGTGACTCCCCTTCACGAAACGGTGCTTTGTTTGTGCGCGTATCGATGACTCCTGTCACGATGGGAACGGTGCAGCACATCCAGACTTCATCGAGCCCGGTGCCGTTCATGTAGTCCGGATAATAAGATTTTTCATCAAGGCGAAGGCGTTTCCCTGGCGAACAAAACGTTCGACCAGCGTAGCGGTGTAGTAGTTGCAACACTCCGTCGTTCTGATTCAGGCAGTCGTCGAGAATCGAAGCCGATCCTCCGCCACTTCCGTCGATGACATCTTGTTGGGGGTATTCGTGCAGTTTATCAGCGAGGGAAGCGACGTTGGCCATGGTTCGGAAGTTGCCTTGCAAGACTCATCAATGATCGCGGCAACATACCGTTGTTGCGTGCAAATCGAATTAACATTCCGGTCGGTCCGACTGCCGGAAAGGCTGAGTATTCTGACCAGAAACGAACTCATTTTTAAGGGAATGGTGCGATTTCCCGGCAAATCTGTTTCACTCGGAACCAAATCCGGAAAATGGCAGTGGTTGTAGATGGCATCCGTGGCAATAGAATGCGGCGAACCGCTGCGATCCTCAGGCGTCTGGGTTCGTGGAATATGATCGTCGTCTTCCGAAATTGTCACCGAAAACTCACTCCATGACCAAAATCGCTATTCTTGGAGCCACCGGCTACACCGCGTTGGAGCTGCTGAAAATTCTAGCGCGACACCCACATGTTGAGGTGACTGCACTGACTACTCGTCAGACGACAAAGCCGCATATCAGCGACATTCATCCTTCGCTCAGTGGTCAATTTGATCTCGTGTGCGAAAACCTGTCGCCAGCGGAAGTCGGCAAACGTGCTGATCTGGTCTTCTGTGCTCTGCCCCACACGGCCAGCATGGAGGCCGTCCCGCTGTTGCTCGACGCCGGCTGTCGTGTTGTTGACCTCAGTGCTGATTATCGGTTGAGCGATCCTGGGGTTTACGAGCAATGGTACGGCCACGTCCATACCGATCCGACTCGGCTGAGCAATACGGTGTACGGCCTGCCGGAAATCTACATGGATCAAATTCCAGGCGCCGACCTGGTGGCAAATCCGGGTTGTTACACCAGCACATCGATTCTTGGACTTGCTCCACTGCTGGCGGCAGGTTTGATTGAACCTGCCGGAATTATTATCGACGCCAAAAGTGGTGTCAGTGGCGCTGGCCGAGCGCCGAAGCTGGGAACGCTGTTCGCCGAGTGCAACGAATCTGTTACGGCGTACGGAATTGGTACGCACCGGCACATGCCCGAAATTGAACAGGTGCTGACGGATGTTGGTGGAGCTGACGTGCAGGTTGCCTTTAATCCGCATCTGATGCCGATGGATCGCGGGATTTTGTGTTCGATGTATCCACGGCTGAAGGAATCGAAGTCGGTCGAAGAGCTACTGGCTGTGTACCGAAAATTCTATGCGGACCAGCCATTCGTTCGGATCGTCGATCAAATTCCCGCGACGAAAAATGTAGCTCATACGAACTTCTGCGACATCTCGGTACGACTGAACCGCGATCAACTGGTAGTGTTTTCTGCGACCGATAATTTAATCAAAGGAGCGAGTGGTGTTGCAGTGCAGAATATGAATTTGTTGCTGGGGTTTGATCAGCGCATGGGGATGTTGCCGTGCTAAGTGAACGTTTGAAATCTGAAATCTGAAATCTGAAATTTTGGGACCTCAATCATGGCGAGCTATAAGCGTTTCGAAGACGTTCCCGTCTGGCGAAAATCTGCTGACCTCGCCGCCGGCATGTTTTCCTGGACAAAGAACTCGTCGTTTCGCGGAATGGGAGATCTCGCGAATCAACTCCAACGGGCAACACTATCTATCAGTAACAACGTTGCAGAAGGTTTTGAACGGGGTTCGACGGCGGAGCTGATCCAGTATTTGTACATTGCTCGCGGTTCGGCGGGCGAAGTTCGTTCGATGTTGTGCGTGATGGATCGTATGGCGGAATTTGATGATCTGAGGTCTGAGATTTCGAAATTGAAATCCGGATTCGAAAGTGTTTCCCGTCAAATTCGTGCGTGGCTGGACAGCTTGCAGAATTCGGAGATTAAGGGGCAAAGG
>CAYZYB010000632.1:0-3871 GCA_964481505.1 uncultured Planctomycetaceae bacterium
GTGTGGCACAGGATCGTCGTTCGTTGATTGCAGGATCTGCCTGGTCCGCAGCTTTACGATTCGTGGTTGGAACGTGCAGTTTTTGTTCTCAAGCTTCACGGGCTTTGGCGTTTCTGAAAATGACGGATGCACGGGGACCGTCTTTTTGGACGACAGCCAAACGACAACATTCTTAACGCCCTTTGTTTTCGCATCCACCAGGAAGGATTCGTCGACAAGTTTGTGAGCTCCGCAGAATTCTTTATCGCGGGTAACGTCCAAAGGTGCCGGCTGCGGAAAATTTCCCTCAACAACAATTTGCCCCCGGATTGTTGTCCATTCCTGAGCGAAAGAAGTCGTCTGCGGCAACGTCAGCAAAGCCACAAACGCGACGGAGGAGGTTGTCAATTTGCCGGCTTTGGTCGCCATATCTGTCATTACCTGAACGGCAACGGCTCTGCGTCGCTCATAAGTGTCATAACTGTTGCGAATATCAACTGTCGGTGTAAAGACAGCCGATCAGAAGAGTACGGCACGGCGGCACATTTTTCTACATGCCCACCATGCCAATCTCTGGAGCAACTGCACCCACCGTGAGCGTTTCTGCTGCCACCCCTTCCATCGCACCGGAACTCAGCCCCGAATTCAGCATTCGGCGCGAGCAGGAAGACATGCGCCGACTGTTTATCGGTTTGGTGTGCGTGCTGCTGGGAGTCGGCGTGCAAATGGTTCACAGCGCCAGTTTGACATCGATGCCCGGACAGTCAGAAACCGTCTATCTGGGGCGACACCTGCTGTTCCTGGCGGTGTCTGTCGTCTGTGGCTACATCGCGTCGTACGTTCCTTCATCTTTTCTGAAAGCGAACGCAGGTAACTTCTGCCTCATCCTGATTGTGCTTCTGGTGGTGGTGCTGATTCCCGGCATTGGTACCAGAGTGAAGGGAGCTCAACGCTGGCTGCGTTTGGGAAGTATGTCTCTGCAACCATCGGAGCTGGGTCGCATCATTCTGCCAATGGTGGCCGCAAAGATGCTGACTGATCTGCGGCACGGCCCCGGATTTTCTTTCAAGACGATTTTCCGAATCATATTGCCCCTGATCTGCGTCCTGCCATTGGTCGCCATCGAACCGGACCTTGGAGCCACTGTGTTTTTGGCAACGGGATTCGTCACGGCTTTGTTCATAGGTGGCTGGCCACTACGTTACTTCTTCGGAATCGCAGCGTTGGCACTTCCGGCAGCCGTGTCCCTGCTGGCTCTGAAGTCGTACCAGCTTAAACGCATCACCGGCTTCATCGCCGCGTGGCAGGATCTTTCTCAAGCGCCGTGGCAGATCAAACAATCATTGATGTCACTCGGTTCCGGTGGCCTGGAAGGAACGGGCATCGGCGGCGGCTGGCAAAAACTGAGCTACCTTCCGGAGGCCAACACCGACTTTGTCTTCGCAGTCATCGGCGAAGAACTCGGCCTGGCCGGGACACTCGGTGTCGTCGTGATCTGGATTGGAGTGCTGCTGACCGGACGCGCCGTGCTGCGACCGTTGAAGCGAGATTCCTTTGAATGGATATTCGGTTCCACGCTGGTCATCCAAATCGTTCTGCAGGCTCTAGCCAACGTCGCAGTTGTTACTGCAATGGTCCCTCCCAAAGGTGTCCCCCATCCGTTTATCAGCTACGGAGGAACAAACCTGCTGGTGAATGTCGTCGCCGTGGGATTGATCGTGGGTGTTTCGCGGCAGGAGAATCAGCTTGAGCAGACTGTGGCCATCATCAACGATGGTAATGCGGAAGAGGCTGACGAAAACGCCGAGGAGGAATATGCGTCCGAGGAACCTGCAGAAGATTGATACCGCGGTGGAGAAGTCTTTGCCATAAGCGTCGGTTTCCCGTCTGCCACCGCGAGCTATGGCTGTAGTCGCAGAGAATTGCGAAGCTGGAAAGGGTCGCCGGGATTGGAGGGAGGCAAGAGCGAACCCCCGGGGTTTCCTTCGCAAGCTCAGTCCAACCCCGGCCACCCATTTCAAATGCTACAACCTGTTACCACACCCGCGAGCTATGAATGTCGAAGCACACCCGTGACAGTGACTGGCAATGAAGCTACATTGTCTGTCTTCTATGGCGGGACCGTCACATTTAATCCCTTTTCAGCATCCAGTACTCAGGAATTCCGGCGTGAACTTGAAAGACTATATTCGTTCTATCTCTGACTTCCCCAAGCCGGGAATCATGTTTCGCGACATCACGCCGATGTTGAAATCTGCCGACGCGATGAAAGAAGTTATCCAGCAACTGGCGGCTCCTTTTCGTGACGCAAACGTGAAATCCGTTTTGGCGGCAGAAGCTCGCGGTTTTGTCTTCGGTGCTCCGCTGGCGATGGAACTTGGCTGTGCGTTTATCCCCGTTCGCAAGCCAGGAAAACTTCCGGGCGATACGGAATCGTTTCAATACGATCTCGAATACGGTTCCGATTCGCTCGAAATCCACAAAGATGCCGTCGCAAGCGGTGACCGTGTGTTGTTGGTTGACGATTTGCTGGCCACAGGCGGCACCATTGAAGCCTGCATGAAGCTGGCTCGCCAACAGGGTGCCGAAGTCGTCGGCGCAGCATTCGTGATCGAACTTGCGTTTCTTAAAGGGCGCGATCGGTTGGGCGATACAAAGATCTGCAGCCTGCTGGAATACCACACCGAAGACGTTGATGAATAAATCAACGAGCTTGGCAAACCAAACTCACAGCAATCGTGAAATCGCCTCCAGCGGCAGCGAGCGATTCATCTGATGTCAGTAAGGTCAAAGGTTTCCCTGTGTCTGAATCAACAATTGAAGAACTTGTCGAGCGGTTTCAAAAGACGATGGCTCACGCCTGGATGGTGCGGACCTTCATCAAGCATTGTGATGAAGTCGACGACTATCCGGAACTCATGGGAATCGTGCGAGCGGTCTTCGACATGAGTCGAGCGATTGAATCGAAATCGGAAGACCCAGCCAGCTATTTTAAGTTTGCTACAAAGAAGATCGGAAAGCTTCGCAAGGCGGCCGAACAATTCCAGAAAGATGCCTGGGCAGCTTCAACTCACACAAACTTCCAGCAGGCTGTAATGTCCGTTCTGTACAGCACACAACAGATGGAATCGATTCTTGCGGAAGCCAAAGAGCTGCTGGCCGCACACAGCGAATGAAAACGCCTGAATCTTCACGGATTTCACTTCTGACCTATAGGCGGATACGTGGCTTCTCGGGATTCTTCTTCGTTTCTCGCTGAGTTTCCATCTCCGCTTCATAGATTTTGGAAAGCTTCACCAGTTGCACCTTGTCATCGTCCGGAGCGATCTTGTGTGATGCTACGAGCCACTTTTTGGCACTCAGGTAATCCCCTGCTTCTGCGTATGCAGCTGCAAGCGTGCTGAGATAAACCCAGTTTTCGTTGTTGGTCAGTTCACACGCTCTTTTCGCGTGAAACACGGCTTCTGTGGGATTCCGAAACTGTTGATCTGCAGCGGTCGCCAGCAGGTATGCGTAGTTGTCGTGAGCTTGCGCGTACTGTGGATTTAATTCCAGGGTTTTCTCGTAGTCGTCGATGGCCCGCGAATAACGCCCTAATGCAACGTATGCCGCCGCTCGATTGTTGTACGCTCTAAACAACCCAGGCTGAATGGCAATGGCTTTGTCCCAGCAGTCGATGGAAGCTTCAAATTTCTGCTGTCCAAAAGACATGTTGCCCAGATTGTACCACGCCGCAGAATGATTTGGCTCATTGCCGACCGCGCGGTTAAAGTCTTTGATCGCTGCAGCTGTATTTCCCTGAGCTGCATAGACGTTGCCTCGAGCGTACGCATAGTCCGCGTTGGAAGGCGATATTTTCAATGCCTGTGAAATGTCGGCAAAAGCACGTTCT